>SAAW01000041.1 GCA_009929275.1 Clostridia bacterium | reverse complement strand
TTCTGTTATACTAGACATATAAATACGCTCCTTTTCGTGTTTATAGGTGGCATAGAGAAAAGACTTTTCCGAGTGAATTTCTCTATGCTTTTATTATACAAAAATACCCATACTATATCAAGTTTTTTGTATGGGTATAAACAGTTTTTTGTATGGGTATAAACAGTTTTTTGTATGGGTATAAACAGTTTTTTGTATGGGTTAAATTCTGTGAAACCATATAAACACAGCCTTTTTTTCCACGCAAAAGAATAAAAGATTAAAATATATAAGATAAATATATATAGGCTTCGCCTTTTTTTTATTTTTTTCAAAAATGTAAAAATAAAGGTCAAAATCATCCAAAAAAAAAGAAACAGACTGCTCAAGTTTTATATTGAGCAGTCTGTTTCTTTAAATCGTGTTTATAGATCTTCTGTTTTAATTTCGTAATAGCCCTCGTAATAATAACTCGCATCAATTCCTTTAAAGAATTGTTCTTTTCCTAAATCATCGGTTAAAGCCTTTTGAATCAAATATTTTAATTCATTGGTGCTGACTGTACTACGGATCATGGCATTTAAATATTCATCCTTATCAATTTGATTCCAATCGACGATTTTGTGTAGTTTATTTTTAAGAATTAAATCCAACCAGATACGAGTGGCTCGTCCATTGCCTTCCCTAAAAGGATGCGCCACATTCATATCCGAATACTTATCAATAATTTCATCAAATGTTTCTTGAGGTAATTTATCAATATATTCAAGTGTTTGCGCTAAAAAAATACGTGGCGCAAATTGAAAGTTTCCTTTCGCAATATTCACTTCTCGAATTTTTCCTGCAAAGTCGTAAATATCTTGGAATAAAAACTGATGAATATCAGATAAGCCTTGAAACGTCCCAATTTCCAGATCCTCTATTTTGCCAGACTCAAACAATTCTTTGGCTCTTTTTTTCGTTAATAACTCTTCTTGTTTAGCTAATTCTGCTGAATTTGTTAAGCCTAATTTATTATCTAAAACCAAAATATCCCCTCACTCTCTATTTTTTCGGAAAGATTCTTTTGAAAATTTTTGGACGTTGATCAAACCATGTTGAAGCGGTATACATTAATCGAAAACTGCCATAGATGCCAGCACCGATTAATCCAAATCCACCTAATCCAAGAATGACTGCCCCATAAGGATGTTTAGGCTGTATTTCCATCACTGTGTCATACAAAATATGCAAACCCCAACCATCCCAGATACCTTTATAAATCCATCGTCCGATGAGAATACCGACAACTAAGAAACAGAACAGGCAGACAATGTTCGCAATCAGAATACCGTAACGTTCGACAATCTCACGTTTGCGATCTGCTTTTATCTGCTCTTTTTGTTCATTCAGTTCTTTTTTCAAAGCGAGTAATGCTTGTTTTTCAACTTGAATGTCTTTCAGTATGGTCGCTTTTAAGTTTTCTGCCTCTAAACGATGGAGTTGTTCTTGAATGGCAGACTCAATTTTTTGATTCGCAACAGCTTCTATTTTTTCTTGGTAGTCCCGAAAGTCTTTATTAACTTCTTGACGGACTAAGCGGTCTAGTTCTGGAACGTTACTGAAATCAATTTTGCCATTTTTATAAGCATTTAATACTTGAACAACGAGTTGTTCATCTTTATTCATCGACTCATCCCCCGATCATGATCTTTTGTTGGTTTCTTTTCGGACTGTACGTCTCTGTGCGTTTGTTTTTCTAGGTTTTGTTGTTGTTCTTGCTCGTAATTTTTCATGTCCTTTGAAAAGCGACGTTCAAAATCATCGAGAATTTTCTCTTTTGTTTGCTTTAATTTTCTTGTAACGCGTTGAGTAAGTTCTGGTACTCGTCCTGCAAGCTGTTTGATTGTGTCAATAAATCGATTAATTTTTGATTCTCGCTTGAGAGCTTCTGATTTTCTTGGTTCAATTGCTTGTTCAAGGCTAACAATTTCTGATTCTCTTTGTTGAGTGTCTCGCTCAAGCGGAGTAATCGCTGGTTCTCGTTGTTCAACAGCGCTAAATTCGTTTTGTCTTGCTCGGTTTTCCAACTCATGTAAAATGGTCTCCCTTCCAAAATCAGAACCCAATCGGGTCTCTCGTGCTCGTCTTTGCTTGTTATTGGCGTCTAAAAAGGCGTATGAGAACGTTTGGCCTCTTTCTGATAGAATTACACCATTATCGGATAAGCGCTCTTTAAACGTCTCATATGAGCTCACAGAGACATCTTGAAGCGATTTATTGATTCTTTCTCTCAAATCATCCATGTAAGAATACTCATTTTTGGCGATTAGTTCTTTTTCTGTCTCTGTTTGGCGCTCTTTTGGTGGCTCTAAAATGTGCCAGTTTTCTCGAGAAGCGAGTCGATCATTCATTTCTCGTGCTCGTTGAACGCTTTCTCCTTTTTGTTCTCTTAATTTCTTTCCTGTCTCTAAATTGACCTTATTGACAATGATGTGGTTGTGTAAGACGTGATTTTTTCCGTCTAAATGCGTATAAACAGCGCTTTGATGGTTAGGATAAAGGTTTTCTGCTAACTCAACGCCTAAATCATTGGCTTTTTGCCAGTCTTTTTGAACTTTCGGATTCAGTTCATCTAAGGCGAAAGATTGGGTAATACGCAAGACTTGATTGGATTCTTTGGTTTGGTTATGAAGTTGTCGAACGACATCAAATTGTTCTTTGGCGATAAAGGGATCAATCCCGTTGGTTCCACCCACGGCAACTGCCCGACAATTTGTCAGATCCACAGGACGTTCCAATTGATGGTCTTGTAGCCACTGTTCAGTTTTTTCATGCATGGGTCTGTCTTGACCTAAAGCATAATTAAGGGCGCTCGCTGCACTTGCGCCATTGCTTATTTTTGCAATTGTTGCCATAACTCTTGATACCCCTTTTGAGCTTGGGCGAGCACACCATATGTATAGCGTAAAGCCTCGATCAGCTCTTTATCTTGGTTCTCCATTCGATCGAATTGATTCAGTTTCTTGGCGATTTGATTTAAATTCGTTCCTTGTTTCGATAGTTCTAACAATAAAGATTTTGCTTGGTCATGTTCGAGATAAGGTTTTTTTAGATGGGATTTTTGAGCTAATTTTTTTGCATAAAGATTTGGAGAGAGTCCATACGTTTCTCCTGATATTTTTAGCTTTTCATATTGCTCTTCAGATAATCTAAATTGAATGTACTTCGTTTGATTTTGTGATACTTCTTTATGATCCATAAATAGCCTCCTCAAAGATAAAATGCCACAGCGCTCATTCTTCAATCGCCCTTTGTCATTGATTTTGTAATAAGCATTGCGCCCTATTCGGTTACAATCATTATAACAAAATAGCAAATATAAATCAAAAAATACTGCAA
>SAAW01000017.1 GCA_009929275.1 Clostridia bacterium | reverse complement strand
AGATATATGTTTCTTTTTTTAAACAAAAGGTCAATTAAAATGGCATCAAAATTGCTTTTATGATTGCAAATGATAATATAATTTTGTTTTTTTTCAATATTTTTTCTTCCATATGCTTTAAAGGGTGCAAAAATATTTATGAAAACAAACATAATAAAGTATGAAATCCAAAAAATCATTTTTCCCCTTTTTAAAAAGTTTTTATTTTTTTAAAAAACTTTAATTTTCTATAATTTTTATGGAGTTATCCGCCCATTTCTAAAAGGAATTTCCCTGCAACATAGCCAGTTGAAAGTGCAATTTGAATGTTAAAACCACCTGTGAGTGCGTCTAAATCAAGCACTTCGCCGACAAAAAATAGATTTTTAACTTTTTTACTTTCCATATTTTTGGGATTAATTTCTTTTATGTCAACCCCACCGCTTGTCACAATTGCGCAATCAAAACTATCAAGATTTTTAATAGTGTAATCAAAATTTTTAATTAAATCAATTATTTTGAGCCTCATTTCCTTTGTTATGTCGCAAACGGGAATTTTCTCATCAAACTTTCCTTTGTAAATAAATTCAGATATTAAACTTGAAGGCAAAAGTTCTTTTAAATAATTTTTAAAAATCTTTGTTTTAAAATTTGAAAAATCTCTTATAAGCCTGTCGTTCAATTGACTTGCAGAAAGGGCAGGTTTCAGGTCGATTGAAAGTTTTGCTCCAGTCAAATCTTCCCTTGTGATTAGACTGCTTAATGTCAAAACAGCAGGCCCGCTGACTCCAGTGTGGGTGAAAAGCATCTCGCCAAATTCTGAAAATTTTTTATTTTTTAATTTTACTGTCACCAAAACATTTTTAAGTGCAAGTCCGCTCAAATTTTCACCGCGATAATCTTTAAGAACAATCGGCACAAGTGCAGGCTTTGGCTCAACAATAGAGTGAGAAAATGACTTTGCAAAAGAAAATCCGTCGCCCGTGGAGCCAGTTAAAGAATATGACTTTCCGCCTGTGGCAACGACCACTACGTCGCAAAGAAACTTGTCTTTTTGAGTCGTCACAACAAAGTTGTTTTCGCCTTTTTTTACGGATTTTACAAGCGAATTAAGGTTAATCTTAACACCATTTTTTGTGCAAATTCTCTCAAAAACTCTCGTCACATCACTTGCCTTATCAGACTCGGGGAAAACTCTGTTTCCCCTTTCAACTTTTGTTTTAAGCCCGTTATTTTCAAAAAAAGTCACTGCATCTTTAGGCGAAAAAGTGTTCAAAATACCATAGAGAAACTTTTCATTTCTCACAACATTTTTTAAAAATTCCTCTTCTTCGCAAAGGTTAGAAAGGTTGCATCTTCCCTTGCCAGTTATATAAAGTTTTTTGCCCAACTTTTCGTTTCCGTCGAGCAAAATCACTTCGTTATTTTTATTTTTACTGCAAATACTTGCACACATAAGTCCTGCTGGTCCGCCACCAATAATAATTAATTTCATTTTATAATTATATCAAAATTTTCCAACTTTGTGAATATTTTTAAGAAAATATTAAAATTTGGATATTTTGATTAGTTTTTTAACTAAATTCTTTTTATAAATAAAAAAATGACATTTTAGAATGCCATTTTATCCGGGTCTTTCATAAGTGCTTTTAACTGTTCAATTTCAAATTCTTTGAGTGGTCTTTTTTCTCCCCGCATAAGTCCGCCAAGTTTGATGCCCGCCATTGCCACTCTTTTGAGGAAGATGACTTCTCTGTGAATTGCTTCAAACATACGCCTAATTTCTCTGTTTTTGCCTTCAAAAATGGTTAATTCAATTTTTGAAATATTGTCTTTAAATTCCATAAGTTTCACTTTGCATTTCCCAAATCTCTCGCCGTCCACAACAATGCCCGCACGAAGCACCGCCAATTCACTCTCTTTCACTTCGCCTTCAACCTTCACAACATAAGTCTTTGGCACGGAATATTTTGGGTGCGAGAGAAAATAGGTCAAGTCGCCGTCGTTTGTTAAAAACAACAGCCCCTCACTTTCATAATCAAGACGCCCCACAGGGAAAACTCTCTTGTCAAGGTCACTGATGAGGTCTTGAATGGACTTTCTACCCCTATCGTCACTCATCGTCGAAACATAACCTTTTGGTTTGTTAAGCATATAGTAAATATTCTCTTGTTTGAGCGAAATCTGCACATCGCTAATCATAACCTTATCATTTTGCTCATTGATATCCGTTGCCAAATCAGTCACAACTTTGCCATTCACTTTCACCATTTTGCTTGTGATAAATTCCTCTGCTTTACGCCGTGAACAAACACCGCAACTTGATATAAATTTATTTATTCTCATTTAAAAACTACCAATTTTCCAAAATTTTCTTTAATTCTTCTTTCGTGTCAACACTTTCGACTCCCTCAATACTACACAGTTTTTCTTCAAAAATCAAGGTATTATCATAATAAATTTTTACATTCCCCAATTCTTCATCTTTTTTAATCGGAGCATTCACCACTTTTTGATAGTCATACACGACGGAATATCTCTCAATGTCTTTTTCTTTCACAACGACTGAATAGCCATTTTTGTTGTAAAGCCTTATGGAAGATGCTTTCCCATTTTCCACTGAAACATCGTCCACAAATTTATAACTGGGCAAAATCTCAAAATATTTATATTCGTCGAGTGCTTTTCTTAAAAGAACAGAACTCTCTTCAAACATAGGTCCGCAATTTAGAACAACACATACAACTTGTGTGTCATCTTTTTCACAGGCAGAAACGAGGCATCTACCTGCATTCTTTGTGTAGCCTGTCTTCACTCCAACGCAACCTTCAAGGCTTGATAGCAGTTTGTTTTTATTGATGAGAGTCCTGCTTGTGTTATGCTCGGTTGCTGGGATTTTATGGCATTTTGTGGACACAATTTTTTTGAAAACAGGGTTTTTTAAAGCGTAAGTTGTTATTTTTGCAAGGTCAAGAGCCGTTGAATAGTGATTTTTGTCGTTAAGCCCGTGAGGTGTCACAAAATTGCTGTTTGTAGCCCCACTTTTCCTTGCCGTTTCATTCATCAAATATGCAAACTTATAAAGACTGCCCTCGCCAACTTCAAGCGCCAAAGTTTCAGCCGAATCGTTGCCCGATTGAAGCATCAGCCCATAGAGCAAATCTAAAATGGAAAGTTGCTCATTTTCACGCAAATATATAGAACTGCCCTCGACAAGTGTGGCACTTTTTGGCACTGTAATAATCTTTTCTAAATCCTCACAATTTTCAAGCACTGTGAGTGCACAGACAATTTTTGTCGTGCTTGCAATCGGCAACTGCTCTTCTTCATTTTTTGAATATAGAATGGTGTTATTCGTCGACTCAATCACCACCATACTCTGTGCCGAAGTGTATTCACCCCCTATATCAGTTGCAAAACAGTTTTTATTTCCGCCACCTGAAAGGTTTGCAACATTGCAGAATGAAGATATGGCAAAAAAGATGAGAAGAAAAAATATAATTAATCTATTTTTAATCTCTTTCATATTTTCACCTATTTAACTGTTTTTATAATGCTGGACACAACGTCAATAATCTTTTCCATATTGTTCGCTGCCTCCACCTTAATAAAAGTCACATTGCCACGGCTGACGCACAGAAATCCTATGGGCGTTATGTTGCACCCGCCACCGCTTCCACCAGTGAAAGGATAGCCAAAATTTGTGAGTTTCTTTTTGGCATTTATCTCTCCGCCACCTGAAATGAACCCCACCGACACTTTTGAGATGGGAATTATCGTGCTTTCGCCCTGAATAACTGGCTTCCCAACGATTGAATCGACATCAATCATACCTTTTAAGTTTTTCAGTGTTTCTTCGAGGACTCCCTTAACATTATTTGTTGCTTCCATATTCTTTTTCTCCCTTTTTTAGTTTGATTATAATTGCCATTAAAAAGCAATATAAAATGGTGAAAATGTTTATTGAAATGCTTGTTGTGAAACATATTAAAAAGTTGTTTTCAAAATAATCTGGGAAAATTGCAAAAGAAAATTTTTTCACTTCCTTTTTTTCACAAATAATCCCTCCGCCAATTGATGAAGAAATGTTTAACATTGACGAGAGCATACTTGACAAAAAAGCATTTTCTTTTATCCCAACTTTGCCCATAAAACGCAGATTTTTTATGTTAAGATTGTTCAAAATTAAAAGGAAAAATATTTCCCTAATTTTGTTTTGATTTGTCAGGTCGCTATAATATATAAAACTTATTCTTTTATTCTTGTCCTTTAAAAAAATTTTGTTTATATAAAACCTAAATTTAAACAGCGACACATTGAGGTTGAAAAAAAATATGCTCAAAAAACCCTTGTTTTCACTAAAATCAAAGTTGACTTTGCACTTAAAAACAAAAGGCAAAAAAAGTATTAGATTAAAAATAATAAGAAGTATAAGGAAAATTCTCATACTTCTATTATTTGAAAAATTTTAAAAAAAATGTGTTTATTATTAAATTCTTTTTTTGTTCAAAAAAGGATTTTGCGTGTCATTATATTCTGCCAATATAATGCTTTTTGCCTTGCAAGATGCTTGTCGTATATTCGCGTGTGATTTTATATGGGATTGTCGAAAGAGTCACCCCGTCATTACTAAGGTTACTGTTTGAAAGCCAAAGTCGGACAGTTGTTTCCCCTGCGTTATATGCCGAAAGATACACTTCCTCGTCCACAAATTTCGTTCGCAAATAGTCAAGGTAAAAACACCCATATCTTATGTTTGTTTCTGGGTCAAACAAATTCTCCTCAACAAATTCATCGTCAAGTTTTTTGGCAATAAACTCGCCTGTTGCAGAAGTTATTTGCATAAGCCCCATTGCTCCCTTAGAGGAGACTGCGTTTGGATTAAAACTGCTCTCTTCATTAATCAAACTGCACACAAGCGTTTTATCCAGCGAATATTCATTTGCATATTTAACAACAAACTCTTGATATCTCACGGGATATTTCATTTGATAGAAAATCAAAGCCCCTCCGATGATGACTGCAACACAAATGAAAAACGCAAGGAAATATCCAATTTTATTTTTCTTTTTTGTTTTCATATTGCTATTTTATGAAGTTTTTTAATTTTTATTATAAATTTAAAAATTTTTTATTTTTTAAACCACAAATGATTTAACAATCAAACCAGGTCTTGCCAGAATCCACTTCCACTGTCAGTGGCACGCTCAACTTCACCGCATTTTCCATTTCATCTTTTAAAATCTTGGAAACCTTTGAAATCTCTTTTAATGGAGCGTCGATGATCAGTTCGTCGTGCACTTGAAGAATGAGTCTGCTTTGAAGATTGTTGTCTTTCAAACTTTTGTCCACATTAATCATTGCAAGTTTTATGATGTCGCTTGCAGAACCTTGAAGAGGCATATTCATTGCCACGCGTTCGCCAAATTGGCGAGTGTTAAAATTCGGCGACAGCAGTTCGTCAACTTTCCTGCGTCTGCCAAAAATGGAATAGGCATAACCCGACTCTTTTGCCATTTTAACATTATTTTCCATATATTTTTTTATCTTTGGATAATGCTCAAAATATTCTTCAATATATAATTTTGCTTTTTTTCTGGAAGTCCCAATGTTTTGCGACAAACCATATTCAGAAATGCCATATATTATGCCAAAATTCACCGCTTTTGCCATTCGTCGCATTTTTGGAGTGACATCTTTAATGTCGCAATGAAAGACTTCGCTGGCAGTTAAAGAGTGAATGTCTATGTTGTTATTAAAAGCGTCAATCAACTTCTCATCTTGGCTTAAATGAGCAAGGAGTCGAAGTTCAATCTGCGAATAGTCCGAACTGACAAGCACGCCGTTTTCATATCTCGTCACAAATATTTTCCTAAGATTTTTGCCCTCGTCATCTCTAACTGGAATGTTTTGCAAATTTGGTTCACTGGAAGAAAGCCTGCCCGTTGCAGTCAGAGTTTGGTTGAAACAAGTGTGGACAAGGCTAGAATGTTTGCTTATAATCTTTTCATATGGTTCGACATAAGTTGTGAGGATTTTCTTTATCTTTCTATATCTAATAATGGCAGGAATTATCGGGTGCATATCATACAATTCTTCCAAAACTTCCATACTTGTGGAGCGTTTTTTATTGTTAAAAACTTTTAGTTTTAATTTATCAAAAAGCAGATTCGCCAGTTGTTTTGGCGAGTTGATGTTAAATTTTTCTGCCTCTTTTTCAAGATTTTTTTCACTTTCATCAGGGACAAATGAACTTCCTTTAAACTTTTTGACATCTTCTTCATCGTTTAAAAAATCTTCGTCTTCATTTTCTTTTTCATCTTCAAAACTTTTATTTTTTTCTTCAATATATGAGTTGCCAAAAGCCAGCCTTTTGATTGTATTTTCCATCTCAAAAGTCTCTGTTTCATAGCGAGATTTGAGGTCTTTAAGAACCTCTGGGTCAACGTTAAACCCAACATTTTCCATTTCAAACAAAACGTTTATGAGTGGAAATTCAATCTTAAAATATAGGTCTGTTAGTTTTGCTTCTTCAAGGTCTTTTTCCAAAAATTCTTTTAAATAAAACAAATTAAGGCTATTATATTCTTTGCTTAATTTATAGTTTAAAAGCAAATTTTCTCGGCTCGCATTTTGCACTCCAACGACAAGCAAATACTGGGCTAAAATTGCATCAAAATCAACGCCTTTAAGAGTTAAATTTGCATAATCTTTAAGAAAATGTTGCATAAGTTTGCTGTCAAAAAGACATTTTTTAATGCTATTATCTTCAAAAATTGGGGCAAAATATTGCAGAATTGCACTTATTTTTTGATTATTTTCAACAAAATTTTCACTTTTGTTTGATGAGGAAATGTTTAAAATAGTTTCATTGTTTTTGTCAGTTGAAGCAATTTTTTGAGGGTGGTCAATTTGAGAAAATAAGTCTGCCTGACTGTTTTGAGAAATTAAACTTTCTTTATTTTGTGCTTTCTGTTTTAGTTTAGACTCATTTGAAATGAGTTGTTCAAAAAGAGCGTTTGAAGAAGAAAAGTTAATGAAAAATTCACAATTTTTATCGTATGCAAAAGAAAAAATTTGCTCATCAATGTCAAAATTAAATCGTTTTGCTTTTTTGACATAGTTGAGTTGTTTTTCCAGCATTTCTGTGGTTGTTATTTCCAATTTGTTTGCGTTGTATTTTTCAAAAGTTTTGTCAATTTTAATTTCATTAAAAAGGTCTGTTCTCTTTAACAATGAATTGAAATCATAGAATTCGAAAAATTCAACAACTTCGTTTTTAAACGGAAAAGTATATTCCAAATCTTTGAGAGTTACTCCAAGCGGGACATTGGTTTTGATTGTTGCCAGTTTTTTGCTTAAATATGCCATTTCCTTGCTTTCTAAAAGTTTTTCTTTCAATTTGCCTTTAACATTTTCAACATTTTCATACACGCCATCGAGAGAATTATATGTCTTCATAAGTTCCAATGCTGTCTTTTCACCCACACCCTTAACCCCCGGGATATTGTCCGAACTATCTCCCATTAAGGCTTTCAAGTCAACAATTTGGTCGGGATTAAGCGAGTATTCAGCAAAAAAATTCTTATCATTTATGCTTTTGACTTCTGTTATTCCCTTTTTGGTGAGCCAAACTTCAGTGTTTTCGTTTATAAGTTGGAGTGCGTCGCGGTCGCCCGTGATGATGATGTTTTGGGTGTCATAAAGTTTGGTGAGAGTCCCTAAAATGTCGTCCGCTTCAAAATTTTGTTTTTCAATGAATGCAACATTCATTGCTTTTAACATCTCTTTTAAGATCGGAAACTGGCTTTTCAGTTCTTCAGGGGTTGGTTTTCTTGTCCCTTTATATTCTTTAAACATTTCATTTCTAAATGTTTTCTTGCCAAAATCCAAAGCAACTGCGATATATTTTGGCTTAACTTCAAGGATTGCTTTTATGAGAATGTTTGCAAATCCATAGACTCCATTTGAAAATTCACCTCTGCTGTTTGATAGAAGTGGCAAAGCATAAAAAGCCCTGTTAATTAAACTGTTGCCGTCGATTATTATCAATTTATCTTTCATAATAAATTCCTTTTACACATTTTATTTGTGCTTAATGGTGATTTTAGGTGTTATTTTATGCAATTTCTGTGCCAGTGCTATTCAACTTAACCTATAACTATTTCATCAAGATAAGAGGCTGAAAGGTCTGCAATGGAGAACAAAAGTGTGGTTGGAAATTGACGAAACGCTCTTGAAAGGTCATAACTTCCCCCAAGCACTCTGGAATCAAACCCGCCCATATGCCAATTTATAGCCATTGCCTCTTCTCTTGTGAGCCTCATATATCCTGAAATCATATAGACTGATTTTTCGCCGTGTCCATATGGCAAAGATGAATCGTTATAGGCATAATATGCTTGCTTTGTCCATTCGCCATTCACTTTGACATTTCTGTAATCAACTTTATAATTTTCAATCTTACACAAATCGTGCAAAAGGGCTATGACTGCAATGCTTTCATTTGATATTTTGTGCGATAATTCCTCACCATATTCACTGGTTAAAATATTTTTAAATCTTTCATAAACATTAACACAATGCAAGCAAAGTCCTCCTTCAAAATTTGAATGGAATTTCGAACTGGCGGGTGAAGTGAAAAAATCTGATTTTTCAATGAATTCAAGCAGTTCTTGTGCACCCTCTCTTTTGATATTTTCTTTAAAAATTTTCAAATATTTTTCTTTTGCACTTTTCACATCAATTTTTTCTTCCATAGTTTTTTCCTCTTATTTTAAATATTTTAACATAAAAATAAAATATTGTCTAAAAATTTGCTTATATCTAATTATAAAAAAAATTGAGGTTACCCTCAATTTTTATTATTGTTTTCATTTTTATTATTCTTTTGTGACAGGTTTCTTTGATTGCACTTTTTTGGCTGTGACTGCTTTCTTTGGTTCTGCTTTTTTAACTACTTTTTTAGCAGGTGCTTTTGCAACAGTTGAAGCAGGTTTTTCTTCAACAACTTCTGCTTTTTTCACTTCAACAATTTCAGGTTCTTTATTTTTTGCTTTATTGAGCATTATGTTTAGTCTTGCAACTTTTCTGCTGGCGTTATTTTGATGAATAATTCCCTTGCTTTTTGCAGAATTGATGTAGGAAACTATGTCGTTTAACATTGACCCTGCTTTATTTGCATCGTTTGCAACAACGGCTTTAAAGTTCTTAATCATTGTTGACATTGTGGATTTTATATATCTATTTTCCTCTCTCCTTCTTGCAATAACGGAAACTCTCTTTTTCGCTGATTTAATATTTGGCATTTCTAACTCCTTTTTTAATACTCGACAATTCTAGCATAGTTCAATTCAATTTGCAACACTTTTTTGGCACATTTTTATTTTTTTAAAATATTGGCAACAAGGTAATTTATTGCGTTTTTACCCTCCATTTGCCCGCTTTTTGCCATAAACTCAACTTGTAAACATAGGTCAAAAATTTCTTTTAAACTTTTTTGCGAAAAAAGTCTTGTTTGCTCTCCATATTTTATGACAGCATATTCTTTAATATTCAGCATTTCAGAGAGTTCTCTTTTTGAAAAATCACTGCGAGAAACAAAAAAAAGTCTTCTGAAATGATTTGAAAGGGTGGAAATTATGGAAACAGGTTGTTCTTTATTTTTGAGCATTGCATCAATGAGAGCATAAACCTTATTTGCATCTTTTTTTGAGAGTGCGTTTGTTAAATCAAAAATAACATAATTAAGATTTTTTGTAATGTTGTTTTCAATGTCATTTTCGGTGATTATTTTGCTTTGTGAAGAAAGTTTGATTGACGCCATTTTTGCAATCTCTGTGTCCAAATTTGTGATGCTATAGTTGCAAGCGTCAAGAAATTTGTTGATGCAACTATTTTCAATCTGCAGTCCGCTTTCACTGAGTCTATTTTTTAAAAACATAAAAAGAAAATTGTTTGACACTTTTGTGCAATCAATCTCCATTGCACTTGTTTTTAAAGTGTCGAAAAATTCACTTTTATTTGTGGAAAAAAACACAAGGCAACTGCTTGGATTTGGATTTTGAAGATATTTTTGAAAGACTTTTTTTTCACTTTCGTTTTTCTTGCCAACATAATCGTTGACGACGACAAGTCTGTGTTCACTTGCCAGTGGCAAAACTTTGCAACTTTCAATTATATCCACAGCACTTCCCTTGAAATCATCAGCAAAAACTTTCTTGTTAAACTCTGTAAAAGTCAAATTTAGGGCTTTTTCGATTGTTTTTTGTGCCAAAACTGTGAGATAACTCTCCCCACCATTAATAATGTAGGCAGGCAAAATTTTCACTTTCAAGTTCTCTTTTAACTCTTCGTAAATCATTTTTCTCCTTTAAGCAACAAGATAGATTTGCGTTGAAGTGGAATTAAAACAATAGGAATTTGCCATAACTTCACTCGTCCATTCCAAGCAAAAATCATCTTGTAATATTCTAGCACAATTTATTGTATAATCAAAATTTGTTGTGATAAATATTTCAAAAGGCGATCCAAATGTTGAAATTTCTTTGAAAAAAACAATTTTTTGTGACCTAATTTCAACCAAAAGTGTGGAAGGCTCCGAGTTATAATCAAAATATTTTATGGCAAAATAATCGTCAATAATGATTTTTTGGTCGTCATTACAAATCGTTTCAAAGCCCAGCGACGACAAACCTGCAAAATGAGTGCTGTTTTTTGGCAGATAAATTGTTGGCGAAAATTCATAGAGATATTTATACACTTTTGTGCTTTCAAAATTGCAATTTGTGAATATAATAATGCCAGAAAGACTTGAAATATTTAGTTTTTTGAGTTCTTCGGCGATCTCATAACAATTGCTTAAATCGGGCTCAATGAGATAGAACTTGCTTTGTTTTGTGGCGAGCAGTGTGCCAATTGAACTGCTTTCTTCATAGAATGTAAACCTATTTTCAGAACTTTTTGCTGGGAGTGAACCCAAAATTATTGTTAAAATAAAAATTAAAAATAAGGTGGAAGTAAGAAATATTTTGCGAGAATTTTTAAGGACAAAATATTTGCTTAAAAGTATAAGTGAAGTGTAAAATAATGCCGTCGAAATAAGACTTATGTTTGGGGTTAAAATTTTATTAAAAGGCATCAAATTTACAAGTGAAACAATGTATAAAATTATATCCAAAAGTGCTTTTGGAAAGATATATAAAAACGACAAAAATGGAAAAATTAGAACTAGAATGTTTGTGACAAAAAGCAAAGAATACATTATGGAAAACAGTGGTAAAACAAAGAGATTGAACAAAATTGACCATGTTGGAACAAAACCATAGTAGTTTGCAAGAATTGGGAGCAACATAAGTTCGGCAGAAATTGTTATAATAACTGGCATGAGTATTTTATATGCTTTTTTGTTCTTAATGACAAATTTAGCCGAAAAAGCCACAAATATTATGCCAAAAACGGAAGCAAAACTCATTTGAAATCCCATATCAAAAAGACTTGTGGGATTAAAAAATAAAATTAAAATGCCCGCAAGTGAAATGGAATTTAGAATGTCACTTTTGCGACTAAACATTCCCGCTAGCAAAATCGTAAGCGCCATTATGCTTGCACGAAGAATGCTTGACGAGAATGAACAAAGCGTGCAAAAACACAGAAGAAAGCAAAAGACGATTATAAATTTGGCATAGTCTTTTAAATGTAATTTTTTTAAAAAATAAATTAAAAGCAGGACAATAAGCCCGACGTGCAAGCCCGAAACAGAAAGCACGTGAATCACTCCCGCAAAAGAAAACATTTCTAAAATCTCGGACGAAGTGGAAGATTTGTCGCCATACAAAATGCCATAGACGAGATTACCTTTTGTTTCGCCAAGGTTTTCAATCAAAAGATTTTTGTTGTAAATTTGAAATTTTTCGATTAGATTGCTGTCATCTTGAAGATATGTGATTGCGGTGTAGTTGACATAATTAGTTTCATACTTTATGTTCCACTTTAAAAAAAATGTTTCAAGTTCCCCATTTTCATCTTTAATGTCAACGCTCGAAAGTTTGCAAGAAAACGCAATTTGGCTGTTTAAAGGCAAACTGAATTCTTCAGTGTCATATACATTCATACGAACGCTCACATTGCCGTCTAAAGTAGAAGAAGAATTGTCTTGAAGAACGACTGTGGAGTTTGACAATGTTAAGTAATAAAAATTGTCATTCACATATGTAATTTTCTCAACTTTTGCCGTGATTGTGACAGATGTGTTTAAAAATGAGGCATCGTTATAGTTTGAAAGAAAAAAATAGGTGTATAGCGAACTTGAAATAAAAAAAATTGCCGAAAAAATGAGTAATGAATATCTCTTTTTTATGGCAATTAGAACCAAAAATGCAAGTGGAACAATGAAAAAGAATAGATTATAGAGTGAATTTGTGAGAGAAAAAGAAAAATAGATGCAAAGGACACCTATTATGAAAATGAAAAATAATGGTCTAAAATTAATTATTTTTTTAAACTTCTTCTTTTCATACATTTAATAAAATAATACAACAATCGTCATTTTTAGTCAAAATAAAATTAATTTTATAAATATTTTCCTTATTATTTTTTAAAAATAATAATATTTATTTTTTAATTTTGTTATTGATTTCTACTCTTTTTTTTGTTATAATGATTAAGCAAAAATCCGTGAGATTAATTTTTGCAATAAAAAAAGTTTTAATTATAATTTCGCCATCATAGTATAAGGGTTAGTACACTGGCCTCTCACGCCGGCAATGCGGGTTCGAATCCCACTGGTGGTACCATTTTACAGGGGGACACAAAAAAATAACGCGGGCACGTCCTTTGGACTATCCGCTATTTTTTTGATTTCCCCCGTATGCCCCCTTCAATTATAAGGCTCATTAAAAAACATTCATTTTTTTTAAAGAAAAGTTTATTTGGTGGCAACAAAATTGCGACATTGTTCGCAAAGATAAACTTTGCTCTGCAATTGCAATTTCATTTCCCCTCCCACTCCCCCTTTCATTTTTAGAGGTTTCATAAAAAAACAATCAAATAAATATTGCTTGTTTTTTATAATTTGAATATGTTTAAATTTCCCTTTCTTCACAAACTCCATCTTTAAATCCACAAGGAGTTTTACAAGTATAATCTGGAAATGTGCATCTTGAACCTTTTGTATAGCCTTTTTCAAGTTCTGTTGCTCTTTTGTGATTGATGTCTTTTAAGCCTTTAATCATTTTCTTTAAAGTATCGTTTGTTTGCTGATTGATTTCAAGTTGAGCAAAAGTGCATTTTCGCTCTAACATTTTAAGAATAAAATTATCAAGTGTGCCATATTCGCTGATATTCACAAGCATTCCTTGAGGAAAAACATATGCTTGTTTTTCACAATCTTTTCTCCATTCTTGCGATAAATTCTCGTTTTCTCGTATGATTGGCGGAATGTAAAACTCATTTTTGTCTAGCAGAGAAATGTTATATGAAAGCGTTCTGTGTCTTTGGGCTTGGGCAAGTTCTGCAAAAGAACCTTTATATGTCGTCGCATAGACATCGCCAAAATATTCCTTTGGTGTGTAACCTTGTTTTAAAAGAGATTGTTCTCTATGTTTCTCATTTTGAGAAAGTTTTTCATCTATGTAGTCAAGTTTTTCAAGTCCAGCACAAAGATCTTTCATGGGTGGAATTAACTCTGTAAAGAAAATGTTTTGATTTTCTCTGTTGATTTCTTTTTGCAAAAAGGAGTAGATTAAATTTAGTTGTCTATAACTTGTGGTGTAAATCATTGATGTTGGGGTGAAAACCGAAATTAGATATCTTGCGTTTTCTTGTGCAAGTTTTTCAATTTTGCTGTCTGTGAAAAAAAGTGGGAAATTGCTTTGATATTTCTCTTTAATTATTTTTTTGTAAATTTCAAGCCATTTATCATAGAGTTTTTTTTCATCTTCTTTCAAAATCATTTTGGTGTATCTTGCAGATTTTTCGCTTGTAGTATACATTTTTTCGTTGTTGAGAAGCATTGCAAGTGCTTTTGGAATATCGCTTATTGAAAGGCTTATGCTTGGGTGGTCATAAACACTGTGATGAGCGCTGTCTTTTGTCTGTTTAATTCGTCTTTCAGTCTTTTCGGTGGATTCATTTAAAATATCATCGTAACTTCCGGGCATATAGCAGACACCTGCTGTGTGTCCCCCAAGGTTGTCAAATTCACTTTTTTGGGCGACATAGTTTGATTGAGTTGAGGCAATAACATCTATTTTCATAATATCTCCCTTTTCATTCTCTTAAAAAATTATATCATATAAAAAATAAACCTTCAATATGCAAAACTGCACAAAAAAACAAATTCGCTGTCTCAAAAATGTGTCTTTTTTGCAGTTTTTTGTCTTTTTTAAGGTTATTTTAAACTAATTTACAAATCAAGTTTGATATAAACTTCTTTGAGTTGTTTTTCGCTAACTGTGTTTGGTGCTCCCATAAGTGGGTCTTGTGCGGATTTGTTCATTGGGAACGCAATGACTTCTTTTATACTTTCCTCGTTTGTTAAAAACATAAGAACTCTGTCGAACCCAAGAGCCGCTCCTGCGTGAGGTGGCGCGCCAAATTTAAAAGCATTGAAGAGTGCTGGGAATTTGTTTTCCACAACTTCTCTTTCATAACCTGCAAGGCGGAAAGCCTCCACCATAATCTCTGGGCTATGATTTCTCACTGCTCCGCTGGCGAGTTCCACACCGTTTAGCACAAGGTCATATTGATAGGCAAGGATTTCAAGTGGATTTTTATTTTTTAAAGTGTCCATTCCCCCTTGTGGCATTGAAAATGGATTGTGTGAAAATGCAACTTGCCCGTTTTCATCTTCTTCATAGAACGGAAAGTCAACAATAAAACAAGGCTTAAAGCAAGTTTTGTCGATGAGTTCAAGTTTGTCGCCAAGTTCGTTTCTCAAAAAGCCTGAAAGTTTAAGCGCTTTAAGTTTCTTTTCATCAGTTATGATAAAGAGAGTTTCACCTTCAAACATAGATGCTGTTTTCACAAGATTTTTAACATCTTGTTCTGTAAGATATTTGCTTGCTGGCCCTGTGAGAGTTTTATCTTCATATTTAAGATATATAAGTCCGCCACCACCTTGATTTTTAACAAAAACAGTGAGAGCGTCGAAAAATCTTCTCCCCATTTCATTTGCTTTCGCTTTAATGCCAAAAATATGGTGATTTTTAAACAAAGAAAATTCGCTCTTATTTAAGACTTGTGTTAAATCGATGAGAGTAAGTGGGTTTCTTAGGTCTGGTTTGTCGGAGCCATAAGTTAACATTGCATCGTTAAACTTTATCCTAGGAAAAGGTGGCTTGTCCATTTTAAGCGAAGAAAAATGCGTGAGAATGTTATATAATAGTTCTTCCATAACTTGCAAAATCTCTTCTTGTGTGGCAAAACTTGACTCAAAGTCTATTTGATAAAAATCTGTTGGACTTCTGTCGGCACGAGCATCTTCATCTCTGAAACATGGTGCAATTTGAAAATATCTCGGAAAACCACTGACCATTAAAAGTTGTTTGAACTGTTGTGGGCTTTGAGGAAGTGCGTAAAAATTGCCTGGGTTCATTCTGCTTGGCACAAGGAAATCCCTTGCTCCCTCTGGGCTGGAAGATGTGAGGATTGGAGTTTGAACTTCCAAAAATTCAAAGTTGTTCATTTGCTCCCTAACAAAATTTAAAAGTTTTGAACGGAGAATTATGTTTGAAAAGTTTTGTTCATTTCTCAAATCTAAATAGCGATATTTCAGTCTTGTGTTTTCGTTTTGCTCCCTTGCTTTTGCAATCTCAAAAGGCAACACTTCACTGCAAGAACCAAGAACTTCAATGCTTCTTGCCACAACTTCAATCTCACCTGTTTGCATCTGTTCATTCACATTTTTTTCACCACGAGAGCGAACTAGCCCTGAAATGGACACAACGGACTCTTTATTGATGTTTTTAATAACATTTTCATCTTCAACAAACACTTGAACGATTCCCGTTTGGTCCCGAAGAGTGAGAAAAGTTAGTCCGCCCAATTTTCTTATGCTATTGACCCAACCTGCTACTTTCACTTCTGCTCCAATGTGTTTTGCAGAAAGTTTGCCACACATATGAGTGTGATATATATTGTTTTTTAAGCTAATCATTACTATTTTCTCCCCAAAAAAAGCATTTTTTTATATAAAATTAAACTCTTTTTATATATTTTTAATACAAAAAATTATACTATTATTTGGGGAAAAAGTAAATACAATTTAACATTTTTGAAAAGTTTGTTTGCAATCATATTATTGTATTTTAGTCAAAAAGCACAACAAAATTCATTTACTATTGACTTTTTGCGACAAAGTTATATAATATTATCAATAAATTGGAGGGTTTGAAATGAAAAGATATTTTAATAAAATTTCAGGTAAAAAAACAACATCAAAAATTGTTAAAACAGGGCTTATTTTGGCGACTGTTGGTACAATTGTTTTCGGAGTTATGTTTGGCGAACAAGTTTATCAATCAGTCGAAGATATGTATAAAAACACCAAAGCAAAGACTGTGAGCGTATATCAAAATGCCAAATCTTCCATTGAGCAATCTTTTGAGGAAAGAGCAAATAAAATTGAACTTAAAAAACAGGAAAAACAGGAAAAACAGCAAGATGCTATACCTCCTCGACTTGAAATCCAAAAAAATGCACCAATCGAAACTGGCTCTATGGTGGACATTTCCCTCGGTGCAATGGAAAATGCAGAAAAATTAAAAAACGAAAAGCCTGCAAGCATACAGAAAAAAAATGTAGAAATTAAAAATATTGAGGAAAATATTCCTGTTCAAACTTTTATTCCTGTAACTGATGAGAAAAAAATTGCTCCAATGCCAGGTCTTTCACTTGGGGCTGTTCAAAGCAAAATAAATTCTTCTGTTGAATCTGTCGCTCCTAGCGAAAATGCTGAAAAGCAAATCATGGGGAAAAGAACAATGTCTGTGAAAGAAACAACTTCGTCAATGGGTCAAGTTGTTTCTAAAAACGTTGACACAATTGTCAAAGATGTTTATTCTGACGGGACAGAATCTCAAGAAAGAAAATCAAATTTTTCATACGATTTGAATGATACAA
>SAAW01000016.1 GCA_009929275.1 Clostridia bacterium | reverse complement strand
CCATTATTCAGGCGGAAGTGAAAAAGAGTCCACTGCCGAAGCAATCAGAGCTTATGATGAAGAACAAGCAGAAAAAAGAAGAAAACAAAAAGAAAAACAGATAAAAAAGAATAAAGAAGTTAAAAACGAAGAAAAACAAGACGAACAAACGTTATGATAATTTTAGCGTAATAGCAATTTTAATGTTATAAAACGACTTAAAAATTAATTATTTATATATAAAAGAGGGAATTTTTATGAACAATGAGATTAAAAAAGGGGCTTCTGCCAAATCAATATTGTCAATTTTAAAAGACTTTGACAATCGAAAAGTTTTTGACCACAGTCAGACAAACGAAGAACAAAATAGCACACCAATTAAAAGAAAAATTAATGAAGAAAAAATCTTTTTGGATTTGTGGAATGATGAAAAAAGAAGAAATGCTCAAAAATCAAGCCGTTCCCAAAGCGAAACTGAACTTGACTCAAATGCCAAAGATAAAAGATGTTTAGAATTGGCACAAAAAGAAGCAGAAGAAAGAAGAAAGGAATATTTGAAAAATCATAAAAATATTCTTCCTGAAAATAAAACTGAATCAAAAGAGGAATGCCTCGGATTATAATTTTTAACAGTTTATAAAAAATATAAAAAAATAAAAAAATTGTAAAGAAAAGTGCTTTACAATTTTTTTATAGCAACTGAAAAAATTATTTATTCTTTTTATCAAGTTCTTTTTCTTTTTCCAAGAACTTTTTTGTCCCCAAAATATTGTTCACAGGCAGTGAAAAGATAATGCCATCTTTACCACTATCAAGCCCCGCATCAGCACAAATTTTCTTCATAACGTTTTCTTTTGTGCTTTCTTCCACAAGGGTTAAAATGACTTCTTTTTCAGGTTGAATTTTCAAACCCATAATTGAGTCGTTGTTGTGAAGGCTTGTGCCTCTGCCATAGATGATTGTCCCGCCAGTCGCTCCAGCCTCACGCGATGCCTTGACGACTTTGTCGCTCTGTCCTCTTTTCACCACTGTAACGATTAGTTCAAATTTCTTATCCATTTTTTCTCCTTTTTTCTATTTTTTAAAATCATTTTTTAAACTATAAAAATCAATAAAAATTTTAATTTTCAAACACAAAACCCAATTTGTCAATCAGACTGTAAGTTGCACTTTTAATTGGGATTGTCAGAGCAACGCCAGTGTTTTTTTTCTTAAAGTTAAACTTTTCATTGAGAATTTTTAAGATGTCGTCGCTATCTTTGAGTTTAATGATTGAAAAAATGATTGTTTTTTCTTTAATGTCAAAACCCAAATAATCTGAAAGTGATGAGTCGGCGGTGCCTTTTCCCAGCGAGAGCAGTTGCAAATCGACATTAAGATTGTCTAAAATTTTTATTGTATTTTCATCTTCATCTCTGTTCACAATCACCACCAAAAGTTCAATTATGGGTGACTTTTTCTTCACATTTTCTTCCATTTTTTCTCCTTTATTTTTCAAAAAAACTTTGAAACAATTTTCTTCAACTGTCAAATTCGACGATTTCAAGGCTAATTTGCTTTTTAACATACGGCTGTTCATAGTCAAATTCAATTATGTCATTGTTGGCAAAAGGCAAGTTTGCTTTTAGCCTGTTTTCTTTTTTCAGTTTTATCTTATAGATAAGCCCCATAATTTGCATTGTAAAAATAGGGAATGATGCAATGAGGGCAACAGTGCCAAAACCATTTCCATTCGCCGAAAGTCCAGTGACAAAAGGAAGAATAAACGACACTGCCATTGTGCCCGAAGCCACCCCGCCCGAGTCGAAAGCAATGGCGGAAAATAATTTTGGGTTCACAAAAGTGAGAATGAGAGAGCATGCTAAAATGGGAATGATAATGTATAAGAAATTGAAATTAAACATTGCTTGCAAAACGGATACGACGACAGATAACGCGACTCCTAAGGAAATGAAAATCATAATTATATTTTTTTTAATTGCTTTGTTTGTGATGTCTTCCACCTGTTTTTTCAAAACCTGCATTGCAGGCTCTGCGATGATTGCAAAAGCACCAAGAATAAAACCGAGAGGCAGTGCAACCCAATTGAAATCAAGAGAGGAAATGTATTGCCCAATTTCTTTGCCAAGTGGATAATATCCGCACACGACGCCAGTTAGGAAAAGCGAAATGCCGATGTAAGTGAGAAAAAACCCAATAAATGTTCTCACCACTTTTGTCTTTGGAAATTTAAAAGCAAATGCTTGAAAAATTATGAACATAAGAACAATTGGAATGAGTATAATTGCCACATCTTTAAAACTATTAAGTAATGTTGAAATGAGTTGTTCAGATATGGAAGAATTTGAGATAACTTCAGTGCCTACAGTTATGTTAGCATTGCCAAGAAACAAACTTAAAATCATCACTGCGATGATTGGCCCCACGGAGCAAAGGGCAATCAGCCCAAAACTGTCATCTTCGCTTCGTTTGCTTCTCACAGCCGAAAGCCCAAGCCCAAATGAGATGAGAAATGGAACGGAGATTGCACCGGTTGTCACACTGCCCGAGTCAAATGCAATGGGCACAAAGTTTTTTGGGACAAAAAATGAAAGCACAAAAACAGTAAGATAGCAAATGTTGAGCAATATTGAGAGTCTCATATTGAAAACAATTCTCAAAATTCCAAGAACGAAAAGTATCCCAACCCCAAGAGAAATTGTCAAAATGAAAATCCACTGCGAACTGAGGCTTGTGCTATCCGCCACTTGTTTTGCAAGCACCATAAGGTCAGGCTCAGCGACAGTGATGGCAAAGCCGATGATAAAACCAGTCGTCAGCATAAAAAGGAGTTTGTTTTTCTTTGAAAGGGTTGCCCCCACGCCAGTGCCAAGTTCAATCATAGAGTTGTCGGCACCAAGTGAAAAGAAAGAGACTCCAAAAATCATCAAAACAGAACTGATGAGAAGTTTTAGAACTTCGTCAATATCAGTGGGGATAAAAAAAAGTATGAGTGCAAAGATAATGAGAGTAATGGGCATAACAGAAAAAAATGATTCTTTAAATTTGCTGAAAAGTCCTCTAAACTGCATTATGTGTTTCTCCAATATTCTTCAATAAATTTTACATTTGTTTTATAAAAGTGTCAATTGAAACTTGTGCCAAAGCCAAATTAATGTATTAATATTATCATTATAGTTAAAGGCAATTGACAAAACTCATTAAAAGTTTTAAACTTTTTTTAACTTAAAAAAATGAGGAAAAAATTATGGATTTTGAAAAGATTGAGAAAAAATGGCAAGACCTTTGGGAAAAAGAAAAAGTTTTTGAAGCAGAAGATTTTTCAAAAAAACAAAAATTTTTTGGACTCATTGAATTTCCATATCCATCAGGTGTCGGGTGCCACATAGGGCATATCAAAGCCTTTTCTTCAATGGAGATAATTACCAGAAAAAAGCGACTTCAAGGGTATAGTGTAATGTTTCCAATTGGGTGGGACGCCTTTGGACTTCCCACAGAAAACTATGCAATAAAACATAACATTCCGCCACGAGTTGCCACCGACAAAAACATTGAAAATATAAAAAAGCAGTTTAAACGCATTGGCTTTTCTTTTGATTGGAGCAGGGAGATTGACACAACAGATGATAAATATTATAAATGGACACAATGGATTTTTTGCCAACTCTACAAAAAAGGGCTTGTCTATAAAAGCAAATCTCTTGTGAACTATTGCCCAACGTGCGACGTCGTGTTGTCAAATGAAGAGAGTCAAGGTGGAGTGTGCGACAGATGCTCTTCTCAGGTCGTCCAAAAAGAAAAAGAAGTTTGGTTTTTGAAAATTCGAGATTATGCCGAAAGATTGTTAAGCGGACTTGACGGGCTTGACTTCCCAGACAGAGTGAAAGAAGAACAACGCCATTGGATTGGCAAATCAATGGGAGCAGAAGTTGATTTTATCGTCAAAGCAGGGGATAAAAAGGATAAATTGACAGTCTACACCACAAGATGCGACACTCTTTTTGGCGTGACTTTTATGGTTATTGCACCCGAACACCCTTTGATTAAAAAATATCAAAGCGACATAAAAAATCTTGAAGAAGTGGAAAAATATCAAAAGAACACACAAAAGAAAAGTGAATTTGACAGAATTCAAGTGAACAAAGTCAAAACAGGCGTGAAGTTGCAAGGAATTACTGCCGTTAATCCTGTCAATAATTTGCAAGTGCCCATTTTCATTGCCGACTATGTGATGATGAGTTATGGCACGGGGGCAATTATGGCAGTGCCAGCACATGACGCAAGAGATTATGAGTTTGCAAAAAAGTTTAATTTGCCGATTCAACCCGTCATCTCTGGTGGCGACATTTCAAAAGAAGCATTCACCGACATAAACGATGGACAGATGATTAATTCAGATTTTTTGAATGGGCTTTGTGTCAAAGACGCCATTTCAAAAATGATAAAATATATTGAGGAAAACAAACTTGGCAATCCAAAAACGAATTATCAGATGAAAGATTGGGCGTTTAACCGCCAGCGATATTGGGGAGAACCTTTCCCAATTGTTTATTGTGAAAAATGCGGGACAGTGCTTGTGCCTGAAAAAGATTTGCCGGTTAAACTTCCAGAAATTAAAAATTTTAAGCCTTCAAAAAATGGCGAATCTCCACTTGCACTTGTGAAAGACTGGGTGAATTGCACCTGTCCAAAGTGCGGAGGCAAGGCAAGAAGGGAAACGGACACAATGCCACAATGGGCGGGTTCGAGTTGGTATTATCTCAGATATATGGACGCACATAATGATGAGGAATTTGCAGACAAAGATAAATTGAACTATTGGGGACCAGTTGATTGGTATAACGGCGGAATGGAGCATGTCACAAGACATCTCATCTATTCTCGTTTTTGGAATATGGTGCTTTATGACTTGGGCTTTGTTCCTTTTGAAGAGCCATACAAAAAGCGAACAACACAAGGGTTAATTTTGGGTGAAGACGGCAATAAAATGAGCAAAAGCCTTGGAAATGTCGTCGACCCCATTGAATTTGTGAATAAATTTGGTGCAGATGTGTTAAGACTCTACACTCTTTTTATGGCGGATTATGAGAGTTCTGCTCCTTGGTCCAGCCAAAACATAAATGGTACAAAGAGATTTTTAGATAGAATAGAGAGAATGCAAGATTTTGTCGACAATTTTGATGGAATTCATAAGGAACATATTTCAGGGTTGAACGCAGTTATCTCAAAAGTGACGAGCGACATTGATAATATAAAGTTTAACACCGCCATTTCTGCTCTTATGACATATGTAAATTCAATTTATCAAGATAAATATCTTTCAAAAGAAGAATTTAGAGAACTGCTCATTTTGCTCTATCCTTTTGCACCTCATTTTGCTGAGGAAATGAATGAAAAATTGGGATATAAGACTTATGTTTGCAAGTCATCTTGGCCAGAAGTCAGGGAAGATAACAGTGTTAAAGTCATCAATTTGCCTGTGCAAGTGAACGGAAAAATGAAAGACTTAGTTTTAGTGAAAGAGGACTCCTCACAAGAAGAAGTGATGAAAAAGATTAAGGAAAATGAAAAGTTAAAACAATATGTGGAAAATGGAATTAAAAAGATTATCTTTGTGAAAAACAAGATTATTAATTTGATTGTGTGAGATATGAGTGTTGAGATTTTAGCCCCAGCGGGGAATATGGAAAAACTGAAAACTGCCGTCTATTTTGGAGCAGACGCAGTCTATTTCAGTGGCAAAAATTTTGGACTTCGTGCTTTTGCTGGCAATTTCAGTGAAGAAGAAATCGAGTTGGCAGTGCAGTTTTGTCACGAAAAAAATGTGAAAGCCTATGTGACAGTGAACATCGTTGCTCACAACAAAGACTTTGAAAATTTGAAAGAATATCTAATTTTTCTAAAAAAAGCAAAGGTTGACGCAATCATTGTCTCAGACCTTGGAATAATAACTTTTGCAAAAAATTGCGTGCCAGATTTGGACATTCACGTTTCCACACAAGCAAATGTGACAAACAAATTTTCGGCAAAATTTCTCACTGATTTGGGTGTGAAAAGGATTGTGCTTGCAAGGGAACTGACACTCAGTGAGATAAGAGAAATAAGGGCATTTTTGCCAAAAGAGATTGAACTCGAAGCGTTTGTCCACGGTGCAATGTGTATAAGTTACTCAGGCAGGTGTCTGCTCAGCAATTATCTTGCCAACCGACCTAGCAACAACGGCGAGTGCATTCAAGCGTGCAGGTGGGAATACACCATAAACGAAGTGTCGCGGACAAATCAAAAGTTGCCCATTGAGGAAGATGAGAGGGGCACATACATTTTAAACAGCAAAGATTTAAAGATGATTGAGCATATGGGAGAACTGCGGGACGCGGGTGTAACGAGTTTTAAGATTGAGGGCAGAATGAAATCACCTTATTATGTGGCAACTGTCACAAACGCCTATGTTCGGGCAAAAAAAGTGCTTGAAAGTGGTGGAAAATACGACTGCCCAAAAGAACTTTCAAACGAACTTGAAAAGACAAGCCACAGGGACTACACAACGGGCTTTAATTTCAAAGACAAAATGAAAGAAGAGAGCGAAAATATCATTTCAAGTCAACCTGTTCAAAGTTTTGAATTTATGGCAATTGTCTTAAAAAATGCTGAAAACGGAAGGGTTTTTGTGGAGATGAGAAATAAATTTGCCGTGGGCGACACTCTTGAAGTGCTGTCACCCACTGACAATTTTAACAAAACAATCCTTGTGACAAAGATTATCAATTCAAAAGGTGAAGATGTGCAAGTTGCAAATCAAGTGCAAGAAAAACTCTTTTTACAAACGAGTTTAAGTTTACAAGCAGGCGACATTTTGCGAAAAGAAAATTAATTATATTTGAATAAATAAAACAAAAAAAAGAAGGTTCTTTTGAAGAAACCCTCTTTTTTTATAAAATGATTTATAGAATCTGTGCAACGCCAATGGCTGACTCAATTTGAGTTTTGACATCTGGGAAGAATGTAAAGATGACAATGGCAGCGCAAACAATGAGGAAAACAAGTTTTAAAATGCTTGATTTGTCCCAAACAGCACTAAGCCCAACAAGAATCATAAGCACCATAGGTGCATAAAGCCCAATGTAATTTATTGCCTCAACAATGAACCCTGAGTCTGGCAAAAATGGGACATATGTTTGCACAATTAAGCAAGTATATCTTGCAATCATCAAGACTGCGACAAGCCCACCCAATCCAGCCAATAGATTTTTTGTTGACTTTTCTTCAGCATCACTCATAATATTTTCTCCTTTTTATTTTATATTTTTTAAAATTCTAGCAAGAATTTTTTTTAATGTCAAATATAAAATAATATTTTTATAAAAATATATTAAGTCATCGTTGAAATTAATATATGTTTTTTGCGAAAAAAAGTTTAATAAAATTTTTTAAAACTATTTGTCTTTATCTAGATTTTTATCTAAAATAAAAAAAAGGGGTAAAAATGGACGATTGTATTTTTTGTAAGATAGTAAAAGGTGAAATTCCTTGCTATAAAATATATGAAGATGATTATACTTTGGCATTTTTAGACATTGCAAAGGAGCATTATGGACACACGCTTGTTGTGCCAAAAAAGCATTATACGAACATTTTGGACTGCGACGAAGAATATCTGGGGAGAGTTGTTTTGGCAGTGCAAAAAATTGCAAATCACTATGTAAAAGATTGCAATTTTAAAGGAGTAAATGTTTTAAACGCAAACGGCAAAGAGGCAGGGCAAAGTGTTTTTCACTTGCATTTTCACATAATTCCACGAAACAGCAAATCTGAATTTGACCTATTTCCACATAAAGAAAAAGTGAAAGAAGAACTAATTGAACAAATGAAAAAGTTGAAAATGTATTGATAAATTTTTTGTTGCAAAAATTTTGTAGAATAGCAAAGGCTCTTTGTAAACACTTTTGTGAAAAGACATATTAATCGACAATAATTCATATAAAACCCCAAACATTCCAAAAATATTTGCGAATATATTTGATAAAACTTGTGTAATAAAGTTTTTTTGGAGTGAATTATGAGTGAAATAAAAAGCAACACAACTTATGAGATTGATAAAAGCGGAATTTTCAAAATAATTAGATACATAGGTTACTTTGCTCTGTTTTACGCCCTTTTTAATACAAAAGTTCTTGGGGTGTTTTCGCCGTGTTTTTTTGGGCTGTTTGTCAGTCTTGTATTTTTGGAAGATAATGTCTACTACCTTTCTCTTGCCTATCTTTGTGCCACTCTGATTTGTGACCCGACGACAATTTCTCTTTTGTTCTCGCTTGCACTTTGTGTTGGTCTGGGGATAATCGCCAAAATAATGAGAAAAAAGGAAAAATTTTTCGCAACGTGGAAAAACTATCTTTTATGCCTGTTTTTTGGGCTAATTTATGTTCTTTTTAATATGTCAAATTTGACTCTTTTTTACATTTCTCTCATTAATGTGTTTTTAAACTCGCTTTTTATGCTTTGCTCTTCAAATTTTTTTAAGATAGTCAAAAAGAGAAAGTTCAATTTGAATTTAAACGCAGATGAAGTTGTGTGCGGAATGTTGATTTTATCGCTTCTTTTTTGCTCGCTAGCATTTTTAAAAATCCCCTATTTCGACCTCGTAAAATTTTTGGGCTATTCTATAATATTGTTTTCACTTGCCATTCTTCCAAATGCTTTTAATGTTGTGCTTGCCGTCGTTATGGGGCTTGGCACTTTTTTGAGCGATGGCAATTTGCAATATATAACTTTGTTTAGCGTTGTGTCAGTTTTTTGCTATATTTTCAAAAATCAAAAAAGAATTCTATGCGTCCTTTCGCTTTTGTTAATTGATGTTTCGCTAAATTTATTTATGAATTTATTTGGAGATTTTTCAATTTTCAGCCTAATTCCAAGCCTTATTGCTTGTGCAATTTTTATGCTTGTGCCTAAAAAAAGTCTTCGCTTATTGCAAGAAAATTTGTTTTTGGACAGCACAACTAGCACGCTTAAAAACATTCTAAATCAAAACAAACTTCAAACGAGCAAAAAACTTCTATATGCTTCCGAAGTTTTCTATGAAATGGACAAAAGTTTCAGAAAATTTGTGAAAGGAAGCGTGAGCGAAAGTGATGCAAAAAGTCTTTTGTGTGGCGAATTGATAAGAGAAAACTGCGATAATTGCCCAGAGAGAAGCAGGTGTTTGAGAGGGTTTAACAGCGAACTAAAAAAGATTTTTGAGTCGCTCATCAATGCAGGTTTTGAAAAAGGGAAAATAACGCTTGTGGATTTGCCACAATATCTCACCACAAGGTGTGTGAAGTTAAATAATATTATAAATTCAATTAACAGGTTGCTTTGCGACTACAAAAATTATGCAAAAGTTAATCTTGATTTGGACAGCAGTAAACTCCTCATTGCCGAGCAACTAAGAGGCGTTTCAAGTGTGCTTAGCGAACTCTCGCTTCAAACGAAAGAGACTGTGAATTTGGACTATAAATTTGAAAGACAAATTAAGGAAACTCTCATCTACAACGACATTGTGCCAAACGAAGTGGTGTGTTTTGAAAAGGACGAAAAGACGAGTATAGTGTCTATGATTTTAAGAAATATTGACTATGACAACGCGAAAATTGAAAAGATTTTAAAAGCAATTTTTAAGCATAAAATGGTTTTAGACGAAATTTTGCCCAGCGAAAACAGCGGACTTACATATGTATCCTATAAAACAGCCCCCGTTTACGATGTCGCTTTGGGCTTAGCGAAAGAAAAAAAGGGTGGCAGTGAGGAGAGTGGAGACACACACGCAATGACAAAACTTCCCAGTGGCAAACTTTTGCTTGCCATATGCGACGGAATGGGCAGTGGAAAATCCGCAAATGAGAAAAGCGAAACTTCCATAAATATCATCGAAAATTTCTATCGTGTCGGCTTTGACAATGAAACGATTTTGTCGAGCGTCAATAAACTTTTAAACTTAAACAATGGCAACTCTTTTTCCGCAGTGGACATAAGTGTCATTGACCTTAAAAACGGAGAAGTTGACTTCATAAAACAAGGTGCAACAGTGGGCTTTATCAAACGCAACGATGAAGTTTTGAAGATTGAAAGCAACTCTCTTCCAATGGGAATTTTAGACGAAGTGAAGCCTCATTTGACAAAGACAGTTTTGACGCCCGACGACATTGTGGTGATGATGAGCGATGGCGTTGTGGACGCTTTCAAAGAGGACGATTTGATTGAATATCTAAAACTTTTGCCATGCACAAGTCCGCAAAATTTGGCGGAAACAGTGTTGAACAAAGCAAGAGAACAACAGCAAAATTATGCAAAAGATGATATGACAGTCCTTTGTGGAAAGTTGTTTTATAATTATGTTTAAAACTGGGGTGGCAACAAAATTTTGACATTGTTCGTAAAACGATGTTTTGCTCTGCAATTGCAATTCTTTTTCCCCACATACCTCTTTCATTTTTAATGAAGAATGATTTTGGGTGAAAAGAAAAAAAGTTTTTTTAGTAAAAAGTAAAAAGTTATAGTTAATTTTATTTATATTTTTTTATTTAAAAAAATTCAGTATTCTATAATTTTCATCTATATTAATATGAAATTGTTTTGATTTGTGAGAAAAATCAAAAATCTCTATTGAAAAAGTTGCCATTTTGGGTTATACTTTCTTTAATTATGGAAAAAGAAGTATACGATTTTATTAAAGAAAAAAAGATGTTTAAGGCAGGCGATGTTATTGGGGTTGCTGTGAGTGGGGGTGCAGATTCAATGAGTCTGCTTCACTTTTTGTCGCAAAATGCAGAGAATTTTGATATCACGGTGATGGCAATCACTGTCGATCATATGCTCAGGGGCGAGAGTTCGCTTGGTGACGCATTGTTTGTGAAGAATTGGTGTAGGGAGAACGGCATTGTCTGCCTCAAATTTTCTGTCGACGCAGGCAGGATTGCAAAAGACAAAAACATTGGCATTGAAGAAGCAGCAAGACAGGCAAGATATGGCGTGTTTGACAATTTATTAAAGGAAAATAAAGTGGATAAGATTGCTCTTGCTCACCATATGTCCGACCAAGTTGAGACCATTTTACTCCACCTTCTTAGAGGGGCAGGTTTAAGCGGTGCAAGCGGAATGGAGCACAGCCGAAACGGACTTTTTGTCAGACCTTTTTTGAATGTTTCAAAAGATGAAATTTTAAAATATTGTGCCGTGAATTATGTTGAATTTGTGGACGACGAGAGCAATTTTGACATTAAATATAACCGCAATTTCCTTAGGAACAAGATTATTCCCAAACTCAAAAAACGTTTTGAAGGAGTGGAGCAGAACATTGTCAATTTTGGCAAATCTTGCAGAGAAGACAATGATTTTATTTTAAGTCAAGTCAGTCACGAGGGCATTTTATCTTCGGAAAATGTGGCGAAAATCCCACTTGTATATTTTCACTATCAATCAAGTGTAATAAATAGGATAATCTTCAATGCTTTATCAAGGATTAATGTTTTTCAAGACATCGAGAGAAAGCACATCGAACTCATTAAAGAATTATCTATGGGTGAAAATGGCAAGAAAATATCACTTCCAAACAACATTTTTGCACAAAAAGAGTATGAATATATGACCCTTTTTAGAGAGGAAAAAGAAGTGATTGCCGACGAATATCCCTTTGTCGTGGGCAAGACGAATTTTGCAAATATGTATGAAATTAGTATTAAACGAACGAAAAAATTCAACTTTTCAAAGGGGACTTTATATATGGACATCGCCAAACTGCCACAAGACGCAGTGTGGCGAACGAGAAAAACAGGAGATGTTTTTACGAAATTTGGTGGCGGGACGAAACCACTCAAAAACTATCTTATTGATGTGAAAATCCCTGCAAGACTTCGTGATACATTGCCAGTCTTGGCAAGTAAAAACGAGATTTTTTGTGTTTTAGGAAATCAAATCAGCGAAAAAGTGAAAGTTGATGACAGCACAAAAATGGCATATGTTGTGTCTAAAACAGAACTTATGCCACAAAAAAAGTTGTCAACTTTTCAACAATTTATATAAATATACATTATAGTAAATTTTTATAAAAAAAATGGAATTTTATACAAAAAGGTGAATAAATAAGCATTTATGCACAAAAGATGTCCACTTATCCACAATTTAATAAAAAATAGACATATAAAATGACGTATATTCTCTTATAATGTGACAAAACTAAAATAGATAAAAGTGGATAACTTTGTTTTTAATTTTAAAACTTTCTTACTATAATAAATTTTATATTTACCGTCAACTATAATCTCACATATTTCCCTAGTTTTTTAGGGAAATTTTTTTTGCATAAAATAAAAATTATGCAAAGAATAAATGTGCTAAATTTTTTTATACTAAGATTATGAAAAAACACATTGCAAAAAAGCGAATTGAAAAAATTAGGGCGGACCTTTTAAACTGTCCAGACTTCATAGAAAAAGATATTGTGTGTGCAGGAAAAAATATTTCCGTTATTTTCATTGATGAAATATCTAATCACGAAGTTATCAACGATAGTATCTTAACCCCAATTTTTAGGACAAAAGAGAAAGAGATAACTTTAAAGTCCTTACAAGAAAAAATTTTGACACTTTGCAACTGCGAGCAGATTGAAGAAAAAGACGTGGAGGAAAAGATTTTGAGAGGCTTCACCATTCTTTTTTTGGACGGTGAAGAAAATGCACTTGCCTATAACACTGCTTTATTTCCAACACGAACTGTGGAAGAACCGCCCACTTCAACGGTTATAAGGGGTCCACGGGAAGGTTTTACAGAAATGATAAAGACAAACATAAGTCTTGTGAGAAAGAGATTTCCCGACAAAAATTTGAACATTGAAGAAATGATTGTGGGAAAGCGAACAAAGACAAAGGTTGACCTCATCTATTTTAATGACCTTGTAGACAAGAAAATTGTCGAAGAGATTAAAAATAAGATTAATAATAATAAAATTGACGGGATTATTGACAGTTACTATATAGCAAAGTTTTTGGAAGACAGACCAAACTCTCTTTTTAGACAAATTGGAAATTGCGAAAAGCCCGACATTGCTTGCTCCAAAATTTTGGAGGGAAGAGTTTTGATTATTGTGGACGGAAGTCCCATTGCACTCACCGTTCCTTTTATTCTTTTGGAGGATTTTCAAAGTGCGAATGATTATTATTGGGGAGATGCTCACAGAGTGACCCTTTTGAGAATTATTCGTATAATGGGACTTTTCATCGCAATCTTATTTCCTGGACTATACATTGTTCTTCAAATCTACCACTATAAAGTCTTGCCATTAAAGTTTTTGACCACCATTATCATCACCACTCAAAACTTGCCACTTAATCCCTTTTTAGAGATATTTTTCATCATCATACTTTTTGACATTTTGTTTGAAGCGAGCATAAGAATGCCAAAATATCTTGGAATGGCAATCTCAATCGTGGGAGCATTGATTTTGGGTGACACTGCAGTTAAGGCGGGGCTTGTCAGTCCTCCTGGAGTTATGATTGTGGCAATGAGCGCAATCACTGTCTATATCATTCCAAATCAAAGTTCGCAGATTGCAACCTTGCGAATTGTGTTCGCCATTATTGCAGGCACACTTGGATTTCACGGACTTATTCTTGGCACAATTTTTTTAATTAATTATTTGGCTAATATTGACTCGTTTAGCACTCCATATCTCGCACCATACGCACCATATATTATAAATGATCAAAAAGACGGTCTCTTAAAAGATATTTTGCAAACTCAAAAATCCAGACCAGAGAGTATTCCTTTTAACAAAAAAAATAGCACAAGATTAAAAATCAAAGAAGACAAAAACAAAAAGGAATAGTAAAAAGTATGAAAAAATTCATATCCACCAGACAACTTACTATGGTGCTGATATTAAGTATGATTGGGTTAAAAGTTCTTGTTTTTCCAAATCTAATTTCGCAAGAGTTGGGCAGGGATAGTTATATATTTGTATTTTTTATGATGAGTCTAGACTTTGCAGTTTTGCTTACTTTTTTATTTTTGAAAAGTAAATTTAAAGATATGACATATAATGAACTTTTGGAATATTTGTTTGGAAAATTTGTTTCAAAAATTATTATGTTTTGTTTTTTCGCATATTTTCTTAATAGATGTTGTGCCATCTTTGAAACAAATTTTGTCTATCTAAATGAAAATCTTTACACCAATTTTAATTGGTTTTCCTTTTCAATGCCAATTTTGGTGGTGATTGTCTTAGTGTCACTTCAAGGGGTGAATGCTTTTGCAAGGACTTGTGAAATATTTGTGCCACTAATTATTTTAGGATTTATTGTTTCTATTATTATAGGTTCCGTTCAAACAGATTTTACCAATTTATTGCCTTTTATGGAAAAAGGAGCCTTGCAAGATGTTTTTAAGTTTGATTTTTGGTTTGGTGATTATCTCATTTTTATGGTGTTTTTTGGCGACTTAAAAGTGGAGAAAAGAACTAATTTGAAAATTTGCACAGGAGTTATTATCAGTATTTTGCTAGCAACCTCAGTCATTGCCGTGTTTTATGCAAAATTTAACAACAGCGTCGTTTGTCATTCAAATGCTATTTCCGACCTTATTCAAGCATCACCATCTATGTCTGACATTGGAAGTTTTGATTGGATTTTAATTTTGATTTGGGATATGGTTCTTTTCCTTCTTTTGTCGTTAAACATTCTTGGAGCATACTACACTGTTAGGCAAATCCTTTCTAAGATTAATCCTGTAATAGCATTGTTGGTGATTGCCTTAATTGTTTTTGCAATCGTATATTTTAATAATTTTGACATTTTCTTTGCCATAGATTTCAATTTAAAATATTTTAAATATCCTTTACTGTTCATTCAATATGTAATTCCAGCATTAATTTTTATTGTGGCATTGTTTAGGAGGAGGAAAAAAGATGAAGTATCTGTGGAAAAATAAGATTGCACTGATAATAGTCCTTTTGCTTTTGTTATTTATCCAGCCCGCAATCAGTTTGCCAGAACAAAGCAAAACGGAAAATATTGTTACTGCCATTGGTGTGGATAAAACAATAGAGGACGAGTATGAAATTTCTCTTCAATATATTTTGCCATACAAAAGTGGGGCAGAAAATGAATTAAAGTTGACCTCTGTGAAGGGTGAAAATTTGAGTGAGGCACTTGAAAAAATGAGCATTCAAGTGGGCAAAAATCCGGGCTTTGCTCATTGCAAGTTTCTTGTCTTAAATGACTTAGCCTGTGAAGAAAACATCACAAGCATTTTAGATTATTTCAACAAAATAAAAACAAACTCAAACAATATTATTATTTTGAACACAAACGATAGTTCAAAGGATTTGTTAAGCACGGCCGATAGTTTGAATAGCGAAATGTATAGCGTGGTTAATTGCAGTTGTTTTCACGCCATTCAACGACATTATCAAAATTTTAAAAACATTGGAGAATATTACAATTCCTATTTTGGAAAAACAAAGTGCATTGTTTTGAATGTGGTGAACACAGAAGAGGAAGAAGAGAGTTCAAGTTCTTCAAGTGAGGGAAGTTCAACAGGAGCAAGTTCAAGTGATTCATCTTCGTCGGGTTCTTCTGGCTCATCTTCTTCATCTTCACCTAAAAAGAAATTTAAAAACGATGGAATTATTGCCATTTTTAAAGAAGGAAAGAAAATTATTGAATTAACATCAAAACAAAGTAATAATCTATCTTTATTTGATGATAAAGTAAAAGACAAATATTTGACTATAAAAAATTTTTCCGATGATGTGTTTGATGATGTCCAATTAGCATTTGATATATATGGCAAAAAAGTTAATATTTCAACTTCTTTTATTGATGGGATTCCTCACTACAAACTAAATCTAACGCTTAATTTAAGGGTTAATGAAGTTATTTCTGATAATATGAATATTGACTACTATGTTATTTCAAATAATGATATTTCTGACAAAATGAAAGATGCTATTAAAACTGAGGTCAAGCAAATGCTTTTATCCGCAGAAGCAAATTTCAAAGAAAATAAATATGATGTGGTGAAATGTTTCGATCAATTCTACAAGTTTAATAACAAAGAATTTAAAGAATATCTGGCAAGTCTTTCTCCAGATAAATATTTTATTGAGAATGTTGTTTTTGATTATAACATAAAAGTAACTCAGCGTTTGTAATTGATTTAAAAAAAATTATAATTATAGAAAATTTAAAATAAGAAAATAAAGTGTTGATTTTATTTTGAAAGTTTGCTATATTTATTGCTGGATAGTTTTTTAATAAAGTTATTCCTTCTTGCTACAAGTTTGTAGCCAAATTAGACCAAAAGGAGGCAAAATCATGGCAAATTATGAAGTGCTATACATTCTTTCTCCCGCTTTAAGCGAAGAAGAAAGAGAATCTGTCATCGACAAATTCAAAAAGTTTGTTGAGGAAAGAGACGGAGTTGTTGGCGGAATTGACAAATGGGGAATGAGAACTCTTACTTATGCAATCAAGTTTAAGAAAGAGGGTTTTTATGTTCTTATGAATTTTAAGTCCCCAGCAGAAACAAGCATTGATATGGGCAAACTTATGCTCATTAATGAAAGCATTTTAAGACATATAATTATCAAAAAATAATTGTATTAAGGAGAGAAAATGAACAAAGTTATTTTGATTGGAAATTTGACAAAAGATCCAGAATTATCAACCACAAACAGTGGAATCAATTACTGTCGTTTCGCACTTGCTGTTCCAAAGAGATTTGTGAGCAATGGGGAAAGAGATGCAGAATTTATCAACATTGTGGTGTGGAGAGTTCAGGCAGATAATTGTCACAAATATTTAAGAAAAGGCAGTAAAGCCTGTGTTGTGGGCAGTTTGCAGACAAGAAACTATGAAGCACAAGACGGCACAAAACGTTATGTAACTGAAGTTGTTGCTGAGGAAGTTGAATTTTTAAGCACAAAAAATAGTGGAGAAAATGCTACTTTAAACGAAAGTGTTCCAAACGCTTCAAACGACAATAAATCCAGCGGGGACTTACAACCTGTTGACGACGATACTCTTCCATTCTAATTTAAAAGGAGAAAAGACTTATGAGTGAAGAAATCAAAGATTTTAAAGAGAGAGATTATAGTGAAGAAAAATTTGTGAAAAGACCTATGAAAAGAATGCCTAAAAAGAAAGTGTGTGCTTTTTGTGCCGACAAAAACAAAGTGATTGACTATAAAGATATTGCAACTCTCAAAAGATATGTAACAGAAAAAGGTAAGATTGTTCCAAGACGCCAGTCTGGCACTTGTGCAATGCACCAACGAGAATTAACAACTGCAATTAAGAGAGCAAGAAATATGGCTATGCTCCCATTCAAAGCAGATTAATCGAAGTTTAAACAACGCTTATATGCGTTGTTTTTTATATTTAATTCTATGAAAAATTCATAAATAAATATAACAACAAGAGTCGTGAGAAATAAATATATAAACGAGCAAGTCGCAAGTCTTAAAAGGCTTGCTTGTTTTTTTAAAATTAGTTAAACTATTTTTATGAAAATATCTGGAAGCGTTGAAGACATCATCTATAAAAATTTGGAAAATGGATACATAGTTATGTCCATTGACTATAAAGGTAATCTTCTCACTTGCGTGGGCAAGAGCCTCAGTGTTAATGCGGGGGAAGAGGTGGAACTTGAAGGTGAGTTTGTCAAAAACAAAAAATTTGGCGAGCAGTTTTCTTTCACAAAAATTGACGCAGTCCAGCCAAAAAGTGTGCAAAGCATCATAAAATATTTGTCAAGTGGACTCATCAAGGGAGTGGGGCCTGTCACTGCCGAAGCAATCACCTTGCATTTTGGGACAGACACTTTGGACGTGATGGAATATGCCCCAAACAGACTGCAAGAAGTGCGTGGGATAAGTTCTAAAAAAGCAAATGAAATTGGGGAATGTTTCAAAGACATTAAGAAAATGCAAAACGCCGTTATCTTTTTGCAACAATATGAGATTTCAACCAATTTGTCGGTGAAAATCTACAATTTTTATAAAGAAAAGACCATTGAAACAATTTCAAACAACCCCTACAAACTTGTCGAAGACATCGACGGAGTGGGGTTTTTATCAGCAGACAAGATTGCCTTTAAAATGGGCATT
>SAAW01000015.1 GCA_009929275.1 Clostridia bacterium | reverse complement strand
TACTTGCACAACAAGTTAAAAATGTTTTTAATTTAAAAGGGGTTGCTGTCGTGTGCATCGACAATATCGACAATGTTCTTTTAAACAGATATTCGAATATTGAATTTCTTATCTTGGACTTCACTCGGCTGGTGCTTGATGAAAAGTCACTTTCCCTCATTCAAACGCTTCGTTATGACGGCGTTATTGAAAAGGTGATAGCGGTTTTTTCAAAAGACACAGCGTTCACAAACAATTTTTATTCGGTCATTTATAATGAAGATTTTGAGATTTCTTTTAAAAACTTTTTTGAAAAGTATATGGAGTCTAGGGCAACCTCGTTTGACGTTTCATTTTGTTCTTGGAGAAAAGTGATTAGCAACTATCTTTGTGATTGTGGATTTTCCACTAAAAATGCGGGTTTTTTGATGATTGTCGACACTTTGATATATTTTATAGACAGAAATTGTGCTGTGCGAAATTTTTCAAAGGAACTATATGTCTATCTCGCACACAAGTTTTGTTCAACTGTGGCGGGAGTGGAGATAACAGTTCGAAAAACGATTAGAAACGCCTTTATAAACAAAAAAGAAAATTTTCCTTTTGACCACTGCCCAACAATTAAAGAATTTTTTAACTATACGATTTCTCAACTTTATGATGAAGTTATCTCCACGAAAGTTCTAAGTTAATTTAATGTGTTTTTACAAGTGTAATCAAATAACTTAAAATGAATTTTTGCAAAAGTTATATAATTATCCTTTTAAAAATATATTTATTATGTGAAACGAAACTTTTATCTTTCAGATTCTTTGAAAAGATTTTTCTTTGTCAATCGCAGATTTGTTTTAATTATAATCTCAGTTATGTTATTGGGAGTATTGACAGGTGTTTTTTGCTGTGTAAAAACGACAATAACAATTAATATCTATTATGTTCAAAACATTCCTTTAAGGCTTTTCATCATAGATAAACTTTCTTTTATCAACTTCATATTTTTGTCGCTACTTTTTGATTTAATTTTGCTTTTCCTCATATTTTTTCTTTCGTTTTTTCGGTTTGGCCCGTTTTTTATCTTCTGCATTTTGGCATATTTATCCTATTGTTTTGGGGTTGATTTAATTATTGTATTAATTTCATTTGGCTCAATTAAAGGAATTCTAATTTCTTTTGTTGCGATTTTGCCGTTTTGTTCTGTGATAACTTTCATATTTTTTGTCTATGCTTTCAAAATGATAGGATATAACAAACAAATTAGCATATGTGGAAATTATGAAATAAAAAATTATGAGTTAAAAATCTTATTTTCATATTTTCTAATTTTGTCAATTATTGTTGTTTTGCAGGCTATAACTCTTTTCATTTTAACCAAAATCTTTGTGATTTAATTGGCGTTTATTCGTTTTTGTGTTAAAATATATAAATATATATGGAGGTGAAAAATGGCACATATAGTGGATAATATCGTTCAATATATCAAAAATAATGTTGATGTGAAAAATCATTCAATCGGCATCATTTTGAGTTCAAGTTACAGCGATTTTTTGAATTATGTTGAAGACAAGGTTCAGATTCCTTTCAGCGAGATTCCAAATTTTAAAGTCCTTGGCAAAGATGCTGAAAATAACAAATTAGTATTTGGCAAATATAAAAATAAAGATGTCATCATTTCATTTGGACGCTTACATTATAACTACGGCTATTCATGCGAAGATGTGGCGAACTATATATTCATTTTGAAAGAGTTAGGTTGTGATAAATTGGTGATCTCGGCATCTGTTGGTTCGCTTAATAAGAAGATTAAAGTGGGAGATATTGTAACTGCAACCGACCATATTAATTTGACAGGAAGAAACCCTCTTTATCACTGCGAATACAACAAATATGGGAATGTTTTTGTTGATATGCAAAAACCTTATAATGAGCAAATGATTGAAGTGTTGACGAGAACTGCGAAAAGTGAGATGGGGATTAAAGTCAAAAACGGAGTTTTGGTGGAATATAACGGTCCCAGTGTTGAAACGATTAGCGAGAGCAAATTTTGCCGTGTTATTGGGGCGGATTTTTCCGCTTTTCACGTTTGCAACGAAGTGATTGCTTCAAAATATTGCAATTTGCCAGTCATTATGTTTGCACTTGTGACAAACTTTGGCTCATCTTATTCATTGGAAAAAATTAAACACGAAGACGTTGCATACAACCGAAGTTGTGGGTTAAAATACTATCTTGATTTGTTGAAACGTCTGATTTTAAACCTTTAAAAAACATAAATATTTTTTAATATAATGCTCAAACTAGAAGCATAAAAGGAAGAATTAATATGAAAAAGATTATTTCTCTTATGCTGTTTTTTTGTTTTATTTTAATGTTTATTACCTCAGAAATCTCCACAGCGAACTATTGCTTTGCTTTGACCGAAGAATTTAATAATTTCACTGCAAAATCTTACATTTTGATGGATTATAATTCTGGCGAAATTCTTTATGAAAAAAATATTCTAGAAAAGTTGCCAGTTGCAAGCATTATAAAATTGATGACGATTGAACTTACTTGTGAAGAGATTGAAAGTGGGGCTCTCAATTTAGATGATATTGTGGTGGTAAGTGTGAATGCCTCGGCAATGGGTGGTTCGCAAGTCTTCATTGAGGCGGGAGGGGAATACTCCGTTGGTGACCTTTTAAAGTCTGTTATCGTCAGTTCGGCAAATGATGCAAGCGTCGCTTTGGCAGAGAAAATCGCAGGAAGTGAGAGCAGTTTTGTGTCGCTTATGAACAAAAAAGCAAGAGAACTTGGGCTTAAAAACACTTATTATTGCAATTCAACAGGACTCCCTGTGAGCGGGCAATTTTCTTGTGCTGAAGACACGGCAAAACTTCTCAAAAAAGTTTCTTCGTTTGAAATATATCATAAATATAGCACAATATGGATGGATAATTTGTCGCACCCAAATGGAAGAGAGAGCGAACTTGTGAATACAAACAAAATGATAAGATATTATGAGGGGTGTGATGGCGGAAAAACAGGCTCAACGAATGAAGCGGGCTATTGTCTTTCAGCCACGGCAAAACGCGGAAATATGAGGCTCATCTGTGTTGTTCTAGGTTCTATCACAGGCAAAGATAGATTTGATGAAACAGCACAACTTTTAAATTATGGTTTTGCAAACTATGAAAACAAAAAAATTGTGAGTGCAGATGTTGTTTTAAGTGAAAGAGCAGAAGTGAAAGCGGGGAATGTTGAAAATGTTAGCATTTATGCAAAAGATGACTTGTTTGTTTTGACAAAAAAACGAGATGATAATGTGGAAATATTCACAGAAATTCGCTTCAATTCCGTGACTGCTCCAATCAAAAAAGGAGACAAAGTTGGGGAAATTTATGTCATCAAAAATGGAGTTGTCGTGGCGACAAGTGACCTTGTCTCAAATGAAAATGTTGAAAAACAATCTTTCTTTAATTTGATTGAAAAAATTGTAAATAATTGGCAAGTTATAAACTAATATATGGCGAATTTTAAGAATAATTCATTTGTAAAAATGTGACAAATATTGTATAATATGATGATTAAAATTTTTAGTCATCATATTTTTTAGAATTTTGAAAGGAAGAAAAATGCTCTTTTATTTAATTTTTCAACAATCATCACTTGCATTTTACATAAAAATAATTATATTTTTAACATACACTTTGGCAGTTGTTTCCGCCATAACTATCCACGAATTTGCACATAGTTTTGTGGCATACAAGTTGGGCGACAAAACTCCAAAAATGCAAGGTCGGCTCACGCTTAATCCGCTTGCTCACTTTGACTATGCGGGTCTTTTTTGCTTCCTTTTCTTTGGATTTGGTTGGGCAAAACCTGTGCCGATAAACACATATAACTTCAAAAATATCAAAAGAGACACTTTTTTTGTCAGTCTTTCGGGCATCTTTACAAACTTAGTTTTCGCCTTTGTTTTTTACCCAATTTTCATTCTGTTTTCAAATATTTCAGATCTAAGCATTGTATGGTTGATTTTCACATATCTCTGCCTTTATATCTATCAAGCAAATTTAGTTTTCGCCGTGTTTAATCTTCTGCCAATCTATCCTCTTGACGGCTTTAATGCACTTGCAACTCAATTGAAATATAATAACCCGTATGTCAATTTTATGAGAAGATATGGCGGATTTACCCTAATTTTTGTGATTTTGATTTTTTCGCAGACGAATTTTTTTAGCACTTTAATAAGTTGGGTGGGATATCCAATTATATGGTTCTGGGGGCTAATCTTTTAAAAGGACAAAAATATGAGAATAAGGAAAAATAAAGAGTTAAGCGAACAACTTGAATATGTAAACACTGGTTATGAGTTTAAACTCGACAATTTTGAAGGTCCAATTGAACTTTTGTGGCATATGATTAAAGATGCTCAAATGGAAATTTTTGAAGTGAAACTCGCAGATATGACAGAGCAATATTTGGATTATATGAGTGGACTTGCTGAACTCGACCTTGAAAAAGCAAGCGATTTCATTGACATTGCAGCGACGCTGATAGAGATTAAATCAAAATCTCTCTTGCCAAATGATGAGCAACAAGAGGACGATGAGAATACATCTGAGGCTATGCTACTGCTTAGAATTAAAGAATACGACCTCATTCAAGGTGCTGTCACAAACCTTAGACCTATTGAAAATGTGGACAGATTTTACAGAGAACCTGACGAAAAAGTGAACGATTACCGCTATGTTTTGGGTGAAATGAATTTGGAAAGTTTGCTTGATGCGTTTGCAAAACTTTTAAGCAGAGTGAAAAAGGAAGAGCAACAAATCATTCCAAAAAAGATTGAAAAAGACAGATTCACAGTGGCTGAAAAAATCATTTCAATCAGGCAAAATCTCATTGAGAAAAAACATATTCATTTTTCTGAATTTTTCAACATTGATTACACTAAAAGCGAGATGATAAACCTATTTTTGGCAGTTTTGGAACTGCTTAAAATGCAAGAAATTCGAGTTATGCAACAAAATATTTTTGACGACATAGAAATTGAACTAAAAGAAAATGACGAGGAGATAAAACAAGATGCTTAATGATAAATCAGAACTTATAAATGTGGTGCAATCCCTCCTTTTTGTTTCTGGTCAAGGTGTGGAGATTAAAGACATTGCCGAGAAATTGGAAGTGAGCGAGCAAGAAGTCAAAAAGACAGTAGATGCTTTGAAAGCAAAAATGGCAGAAGAGGGCATCAATGTCATCACATATAAAAATAGTGTTCAACTTTGTTCAAACCCAAAATATGCCGAAGATATCGCCACTGTGCTTAACCCAATTCGCGAAAAACTTCTCACAAAATCCGCAATAGAAACAATGGCAATCGTTGCCTACAAACAGCCTGTGACAAGGCTTGACATCGAGCAAATTCGCGGAGTAAGCAGTGATTATGCACTCCAAGTCCTTATGAATTTTAAACTTGTTGAGGTCGTGGGGCGAAAAGACGCAATTGGAAAACCTTTACTTTTTGGGACAACAGATGAATTTCTTAAAAGATTTGAACTTCAAAACTTAAACGAATTGCCAGACTATGAGTCGCTCCTAGAAAGAATTGCGGTGTTACATAAAGAAGTGAATGACGAACTCTATGGAAGCACGAAGATTGTGGAAGAGATTGAATTTGCTGAAAATGACGAAGAAAAATTAGACAAAGAAGAAAAAGAGAAAGAAGACGAAACTTTAAGTGAAACAACAAACGAAAAAAGTGAAATAGATTTGAAAATTGAAGATGAAAACAGTGAAGAAATGAAAATTCAATTTAGCGAGCAACAAACAAAAGAAATTATATTTGAAAATTCACAAGATGATGATTTTTTGGATAGTAAGGAAAGGGATTTACTTTAATTTTTAAAACTAATATCAAACTTATTTATTGATTTTCAACACTAATATGCAACAATGGAATTTAAAAATATAAACAGTACTATGCAAAACTTAATAAACCCACTTTTTAAGTATGGAAAGTGGGCTTTTTTGTGCCAAAAAGATTTTCACTTCATTACTTTTCTTCGTGTTTTTTGATTGCTCATCGTTAAGATATTTCGCAGTCACAAAGTAGGTGTAGAAGTTTCCTTTTGAAATTCTGTCATCAACAATCTCAATTTTTTCCTGCTTATTTTTTATTTCTGCAATTTTTTCAATATGATCTTCGCTTTGTCTAAAAATTTCATAGACAAGATGTTTTTGAGCGCTAAGTGAAATCAAAGCCTTGCTGTCGTCAACAGTTTTTACTTCAAGGTTGAAATCGTCGATCTCGTCAAACATTGTTGATGTTTCATTGGGGAGGTTGTCCACTGCAAAAAGAGATTTAATCTTATATCTTTCTGGGCAATTTTCTTTTGCAAGCAAGATTTTGTTGTTCTCGAGATATTCAACTTCGTTGATGTCAAGGCTTTTGACACTTTCAGGTTTAGGAAAACTTCTGTTCTTAAAGTTGCAATTTTTATAAACGCTTTGTGCTAACGCAGTCGGTCCATTTGCTCCCGTGACAGTGGCGTCGAGGGCAGGGATTTTTGTTGCTCCAAACCACACACACAAGGTGCTTGAGGGAGTGTAGGAAACATTCCACACGTCTGAATTTCCGTTTGAATTGTTGTAACTTTTTGCAACTGTGCCTGTTTTTGATGCAATTTCAAGGTTCAGTCCATTGAGTTTTTTGCAAGTCCCGCTTTTCACACTTTCTTTGAGCATATCAGTCACGAGATATGCCGTCGAGTCTTTCATAACCTGCGTCGCTATTTCTTTATTTTGATAGATGATTTTTCCATCGTTTGTTTGAATTGATTTCACAAAACTTGAATTGATAAATTTTCCACCGTTTGCAAAAGCCTGATAGCAATTTGCAAGTGATTTTATGTTAATTCCATTTGTAAGTCCGCCAAGCGCTAGCGAATAACCTTTGTCGTTTTCGCTAAAATTCACATTCATTTTGCTTGCAAATTTTTTGGCGTTTTCGATGCCTACATATTGAAGAATTTTCACAGCGGGAATATTATATGAATTTGCAAGTGATTTTTTTGCACTTGTCCAGCCGTGATAGGTGCTTTTATAATTGTTTGGAGAGTATCCGTTAATTTCAATTTTTTCGTCCAAAATTGGCGTAAGTGGGGAGATAAGATTGTTTTCAATCGCTGGAGCAAATGAGATTATAGGCTTAAAAACCGAGCCGGGTTGGCGAGAGATTGACAAAAGATCGTAGTCGCTTTTGCCGTAAAAAGCCATTATTCCACCTGTCTTATTATCAATTAAAAGAGCCATTCCATCGCTGTCTGCATTTTTTGAATATGTTTGCAAATTTTCAATTTCACCCCTAATTTTTTGTTGAATTTTGGTGTCAAGATATGTGTTTATTTTATATTTTTTAAGCAAAAAATCTTTTTCAGTGAGGTTGAGAATTTTGCAAGCCTCGTCGACACATTGATTATAAAAGGTGTTTTCGCCAAGAAAAGTTTTATTAATTTTGAGATTAAGTGGCTCATTTTTCATTTTTTCACATTCTTCTTTTGTGATTTTTCTGTCTTTTAGCATCTCATTCAGCACCAAATTTCGCCTTTTTATACACGCTTCTACATTATTTATGGGAGAAAATTTTTTTGGCGATTTGATAAGCCCAGCAAGCATTGCAGACTCCTGCAAATTCAATTTTGTTGCATCTTTTGAAAAGTATCTTTGAGACGCTTGATTAATCCCAAATGCACCGTTTCCAAAGTAAATGGCATTGAGATAGGCGGTCATAATCTCGTCTTTAGAGAGATTTTCTTCCAGTTTTTTGGAGAGCAAAAGTTCATTAATTTTCCTTTTAAAAGTTTTTTCACTTGTGAGATGAGTGTTTTTAATTAGTTGTTGAGTTATTGTTGAAGCACCTTGGACAACCTTAAAAGATGATATATTTTTGAGTGTTGCGCTAATAATTCTTTTATAGTTGACGCCATTGTGCTTATAAAAATCCTTGTCTTCAATGCTCACAAAGGCGTCCACAACAACCTGCGGGATTTCACTTATGTTTAAATTTTTTTGCTCACTAAAATCTGTTACAATAAGATTTCCATCATTATTATACACATCAATTTTGCTAGAAGAATATTGTAGTTTGTCATTATCAAGGGAAATGCTTGAGAAATTGCTTAAAAAACCAAAGTGGAACAAACAAAAAAACATCAAAAAAATGAATGATAAAGACAAGAATATGTAAAACAATACCTTCAATGAATTTTTAACGATTACTTTCATACTATATTATTTTGTTACTTTTGATGGCTTATTATTATGCTTTTATGTTTTTTTTGTTGAAAAATAGTGCCAAAAAATATATAATGTCATTATGAAAGAAAAAAAATATTTGATTGAAACATTTGGTTGCCAAATGAATGTTCACGATAGCGAAAAAATTGCAGGAATGCTCATTGATTTGGGTTTCGAGGAAACTCTAAAAAAAGAGGAAGCCGATATAGTTGTTTTTAACACTTGTTGCATAAGGGAGAGTGCAGAACTTAAAATTATGGCAAAGATTGGCGAATTAAAAGCCTTGAAGAGAAAAAATAAAGACTTAATTATTGTCGTTTGTGGCTGTATGACACAGCAGAAAAATATGCCAGAACTTTTGAAAAAACGCTTTCCATTCATCAGTCTAATTCTTGGCACTCACAATTTGGACGAACTTGAAAACTATCTTCTAGAATTTGAAAATGACAAAAAGTTTAAGAGTATTGTGTGGGAAAAAGAGGGAAATGTCATTGAAAATAAGACTATTCACAGGACGAGCAAGAACAACGCTTGGGTGAACATTATGTTTGGTTGCAACAATTTCTGCACCTATTGCATCGTGCCATTTGTGCGTGGCAGGGAGAGGAGCAGAGAGGTTAAGGACATTCTTGAGGAGGTGGCGGGGCTTGTTAAAAGTGGTGAATATAAAACTATCACACTTCTTGGGCAAAATGTTAATTCATATGGCAAAGATTTAGCGACTGGTAAGACGAATTTTGTTCAGCTTTTAGAAGAAATTTGCAAGATTGAAGGCGATTATAAGATAAAATTTTTGACTTCTCACCCAAAGGATTTTTCAGACGAACTTGTGGAGTTTATTGCAAAAAATGACAAGATGAGCAAGGCCATTCATTTGCCTGTGCAAAGTGGGAGTGATAGTGTTTTGAAAAGAATGAACAGGCATTATGACATCACGCACTATAAAAATTTAGTCTCAAAAATTCATTCCAAAATACCAAACGTCACTCTTACAACGGACATTATTGTTGGCTTTCCAGGGGAAAGTGAAGAAGACTTTGAAAAAACGTGTGAACTTCTCAGATTTTGCAATTTTAGCGGAGTGTTTGGTTTTGTTTATTCCAAGAGAAAAGGGACACCTGCCGAAAACTTTGAAAATCAAATTTCTCCAAAAGAAAAACAAAAAAGAATTACAAAATTGTTTGAAATTCAACACGAAATTCTTAAAAATCAACTCAAAAATATGGTGGGGCAAACTTTTGAAACTGTCATTGAAAGCAAAAATGGCGAATTTTTTGTGGCAAAAACAGACGGAGGAAAGTCAATTCGGGTGAAATCAAACAGCATTAATATTAATGACAAATGCTTTGTCATTGCTATGAAAATTGAGAATAATGAACTTTTCGGCGAAGTGACAAAGGAGAAATCAAATGGTTGAAAATAGAGAAAATTTATCTCCAATGATGAAACAATATTTTATCACAAAAGAACAATATAAAGACTGCTTGTTGTTTTATCGCTTGGGAGATTTCTATGAATTATTTTTTGAAGATGCAAAAGTTGCAAGCAAAATTTTGGACATTGCTCTTACTGGACGGGCATGCGGTCTGACTGAAAAAGCACCAATGTGTGGTGTTCCATATCACGCAGTGGACGGTTATGTGGCAAAATTGCTCGAAAAAAATTATAAAGTTGCCATTTGTGACCAACTCACCGACCCTGTGCCGGGAAAGATTGTTGAGCGAAATGTGACAAGAGTCATCACTCCGGGGACAGTTATAGAAAGCGATATTTTAAATGAAAATAAGAATAATTATATTTTAAGCGTCCAAAAAAATAAAGAAAACTTTGGCGTGAGTTATTGCGATGTCTCAACTGGCGAATTTAGAATTAATGAACTTTGTGGAACTCAAAATTTCATTGATTTTCTCACTCGAATTATGCCAAGCGAGATTATTTGCAACGAAGAAATGTCCGAATTTTCACTTGATAAAAGTATAAAAAACCTAGATTTTTTGCCACCTTTTTCAAAGCAAATTGATTTTAGTTTTGACTATAAAAAAGCAAAAGACGTCATCAAAAGTCAGTTTAAGATTTCTTCGTTTTCAGGTCACGATTTTGCAAAAATGGATATTGCAATTGGGTCGGCAGGCGCACTTATAAACTATCTTTTCGACACTCAAAAAAGAAGTCTTAATCACATAAATAAGATTGTCACAGAGAAAAATAGCGATTATATGCAACTTGACTATAACGCTTGTAAAAATTTGGAACTTATAGAAAACATAAAGGATAGAAAGAAAAAAGGTTCACTTTTGGGGCAACTTAACAAGACAAAGACGGCAATGGGAGCAAGGCTTATTGAAAAATGGATTTTGCAACCTTTGCAATCTTCAAAAGACATTAATAAAAGACTTGATTGCGTTGAAGAATTATATTACAATCAGATGCTTTTAAGCGAGATTTCGCAGGCACTTTCCAGCATTAATGACATTGCAAGAGTGTGCTCAAAGATATCTTTTGGGACAATTATGCCCCGAGATTTTGTGTCACTTCGAAACTCACTTTTAGGGGTTATTGATTTAGCAAATTTAACAAAAAATCTGAAAACTGAGGCATTTTTAAACTTGTTTGACAACCTTGATTCTTTAAAAAATATCTCTGAACTTTTGCTTAACACTTTTTGCGACAATCCGCCTGCAATAATCTCAAATGGTGGCTACATAAAAGATTCTTTTAACGAGGAACTTTTTTCCTTGAAACACGCCTCAACAGATGCAAAAAAATTTTTGGCGGAATATGAAGCAAAGGAAAGGGAAAATTCGGGCATAAAAAATTTAAAAATTGGATATAGCAGAGTTTTTGGCTATTTTATTGAGGTGAACAAGTCGCAAGATGAACTTGTGCCTTATCACTATCAACGCAAACAGACGATATCAAATCATGAAAGGTTTACGACAGAAGAACTTAAAAACATTGAAAGCAAACTTCTCAATGCAGAAGAGTTGTCGATAAAATTGGAACAATCCATTTTTGAAGAAATTAAGACAAAAATGAAAGAAATTGTGACAGAAATTCAAAAATCGGCAAATGAAGTTGCATTTGTGGACGTTGTGGCATCGCTTGCTTTTGTCGCACTAGACAGCAATTACACCAGACCAAAGATTAGCGATAGATTTAAACATATCAAAATCGAAGATGGAAGACACCCCATTGTTGAAACGAATTTGAAAAATGATTGTTTCGTGCCAAATGACGCCTATATAGACGAAAATGCAAACAGGACAATCATCATCACTGGGCCAAATATGGCAGGGAAAAGCACATATATGAGGCAGATTGCTCTGATTGTCATTATGGCGCACATTGGCTCTTTTGTGCCGGCTTCAAATGCGGAGATTGGGATAACAGACAGGATTTTCACAAGAATCGGGGCAAGTGACGATTTAAACAGCGGGCAAAGCACTTTTATGGTGGAGATGATTGAAGTTGCGAACATCTTAAACAATGCAACGACAAAAAGTCTTGTGATACTTGATGAAGTGGGCAGGGGAACCGCAACATATGACGGAATGAGCATTGCTTGGGCGGTGCTTGAATATATTTCAACAAAAATTCGCTCTAAAACGCTTTTTTCCACACACTATCACGAAATTACATCACTCGAAGGCAAGTTAGACGGGGTGAAAAATTATAAAGTGGGAGTGAAAGAGTTTAATAATTCCATAATTTTTTTGAGAAAAGTGACACCGGGCAGTGCCGATAAAAGTTTTGGCATCGAGGTGGCGGGACTTTCGGGAATATATGAAGATATAATAATTCGTGCAAAAAATATTTTGTCGCAACTTGAAAAAAATTCTGTGAAATTTAGCATAAAAACAAATTTAGATGATATAAAGTCGCTTTCTTTGAATGAAAAAGACAATGTTATTAATGAGATTAAAAACATTGATATTAATAAATTAAGCCCAATGGAAGCATTTGAGATTTTGGTGGAACTGAACAAAAAAGTTTTAAAATGAGAGGAAAATTATGTCTTTAATTAACATTTTAGATAGCAAAATTTACAATAGAATTTCAGCAGGGGAGGTTGTGGAAAGACCTGCGTCTGTTATAAAAGAGTTGATGGAAAATTCAATCGACGCCGGCTGTAAAAATCTTTTGGTGGAGATATCTGGCGGAGGAATTAAGCAAATTAAAGTCGTTGACGACGGGCAAGGAATTATGTTTGAAGATGTAAAAAAAGTATTTTTGTCCCACGCCACAAGCAAGATTTCAAAAGCAGAGGATTTGGAAAATATATCAACCCTCGGTTTTAGAGGTGAGGCTTTGGCGAGCATTTCTGCTGTGTCACAAGTCACTCTTTTTTCAAAATATTTTAAGAGCGAAGTGGGTGAAAAGATTACTGTTAACGGAGGAATTATTGAGGAGCCTGTGGAATATGGCGCAAAGATGGGAACTACCATAATTGTTGACAATCTTTTTTTCAACACCCCAGTCAGACTTAAATTTTTGAAAAGTGAAAAACAAGAAGAAAATGCCATAACAAATATTGTTTCAAGGCTTATTTTCGCAAATCCTAATTTATCTATAAAATATATTGCAGACGGGAAAACTATATATAATTCATCACTTTTAGGGCTTAAAGAGAAGATTTTTAATGTCTATGGGAAGGAAACTGTTGAAAATATTGTGAGTGTTCAAGGCAAAAATGAGACATACAGTTTGTCTGGATTTATCTCAAAACCAACTTTTTGCAAGGCAAACAGGACATATCAGACGCTTATTATTAATGGAAGATATGTCACAAATTTTCTTTTATCCACGGCAGTCCAAAACGCTTATGAAAATTTTTTGATGAAAGGCAAATTTCCACTGTTTGTGCTTAACTTGACTGTTCCTCTTGACGAAATTGACGTGAATGTTCACCCCAGCAAAATGGAAGTGAAATTTAGAAATTCAAACAAAATTTTTGGATTTATATATTCCTTAATTCTTGAAACTTTAAACGACAGCAATTTTTCTGTTTTCTATCAAAACACCAATTATTCTTTGGAAAATCAACTTCAAAAAAACTCTATACAAGATAAAACTCAGACGCCACAAACTCCTTTAAATGAAGTTAAAAATGGCTTTTCTTTTGGAAATATGAAAGAATTTTCAGACAGTCTTAGCAAAATTAACATTGCAAATCCAACTTTTAAAAAAGATTATGGTATAGGAGTTTTGGCATCAAACGACAATTCAATAGAAAATGACAATTTTAAATATTCAAAAAGTGTTGATTTTTCTCATATTAATGATGAGAACAAAGTCTTTTCAACGAGAATTGAACAAGAAAAATTTGATAAAAGCATCTCATACAAAATTATTGGCACGATTTTTAACACCTATCTCGCCATTGAAAGTAGTGATAATTTTTATCTTTTTGACCAGCACGCAGGGCACGAACGAGTGCTTTTCGACAAGTTTATGAAACTTTATGAAGAGAAAAAATTGAATTCTCAGCCACTTCTTTTGCCATATATTTTTGATGTGAATAATATAGAAAAAACACTTATTGAAGACAATATTAATGTGTTTTTTGAACTTGGTTTTCAAGTGGAACAATTTGGCAATAATTCATACAAAATTAGTGCTGTTCCGTCAATTTTGACCGACATTAATCTTGAAAACTTTTTGCTTGATGCGTTGCAAAATCTCAGCAAAATTTCTTCGACGAATGAAGTTATAAAAAAACATTTTGCCACATGTGCATGCAAGGCGGCTGTCAAAGGTGGGCAAGTTTTAAGCGATAACGAAATTACTTTTTTGTTAGGGCAAATTTTATCTTCAAAATATACACTTTTATGTCCTCATGGGAGACCAATTTGCGTTAGTTTATCAAAATATGAAGTTGAAAAGATGTTTAAAAGGATTGTGTGATGAAAAAAATTTTAATTATCACAGGACCCACTGCCAGCGGAAAAACAGATTTTTCCATAATATGCGCCAAAAAGTTTAATGGTGAGATTATATCCGCGGACTCCATGGCAATTTACAAAGATTTGAATATCGGCACCGCAAAACCAACCGCGCAAGAGCAAACTCAAGTGAAGCATCATATGATTGACATTGTCGAAGCAAAATCAGAATTCAGCGTTCAGCAATTTGCAACGCTTGCAAACAAAAAAATTGATGAGATTTTAAAAAAAGGGAAGTTGCCAATTTTGGTGGGTGGCACGGGGCTTTACATTAAGTCTATAATTTATCCCTATTCTTTTTGTTCAACGCCAAAAGATGAGAAAATTAGAGAGTATTATAATAATATTTTAAAAGAAAAAGGCAAAGAATTTTTGTTTAACTTGCTTTTAGAAAAAGATGCAAGTCTTGCAAACAAACTTCATATCAACGACACAAAAAGGGTTATTCGTGCACTTGAAATTAGAGAAGTTAATGGCGAAAATAATGAAAATCTAAATTTTTGTGAAAGTGAAGAAAAGCCAAGTTTTGATTATACACTTGTTTCACTTGATTTCCCGCGTGAAAAACTTTATGAAAGAATTAATTTTAGAGTGGAAAAAATGTTTGATAAAGGGCTTTTAGATGAAGTTTTAAGTCTTATTAAAGAAGGGAAAATTGAAAGAAATTGCCAATCAATGCAGGCGATTGGCTATAAGGAATTGTTTAAATATTTTGATAAAGAACTTTCACTTAATGAGGCAAAAGAACTCATCAAAAAGAACACTCGCAACTATGCAAAAAGGCAACTTACATTTATTCGAGGTTTTAAAGATGTTTTTTGGTTTGACCCTCAAAACGAAATAGACAAAGCCCTCAATTATATTCAAGAAAAAAGATGGCAGTAATTGGAGCAAATTTTTTTGCAGTTTACTTCAAAAAAAACCTTATTTTTTATTAATTTTTTACTATTAGTTTTCTATAATCAAATTTATTATAATAAAAATATTAATTAGTAATTTCTAATAAGCCCAATAACTTTCCCAAGAATGTCGACTTCAAAGCAGTATATAGGTTTCATATAATCGTTTTCTGGTTGAAGTCTTATATGGTCGTCTTCCTTATAAAAGCGTTTTACTGTGGCAGAACCTGCAATCATAGCAACGACAATCTCGCCATTTTCAGCATAGTTTTGCTTTTTAACGACAATCTTATCTTTTTCATAAATGCCTGCATTAATCATACTGTCACCCTTGACGGTGAGCATAAAAATATCGGAATTTGAGCAAAAAAGATTTTCTGAGACTTCATAAACTTCTTCATAGTTTTCAAAAGCAAAAATAGGCTTTCCAGCAGCTACTTCTCCCAAAAGAGGAATTCGTTTTTTGACAACTTCATCTTTTTCATAGTAGTTTTTTATAACTTCAATGGCTCGATTTTTGTTCCCAGTTCTTCTAATCAGATTTTTCTCTTCCAACTTGTCGAGATAATATTTGATTGTTGAAGTGGAGGCAACATTAAGTTCTGCCATAATCTCTCTTATAGATGGTGGATACCCCTTTTCTTCAAAATACATTTTGATAACTCTGAGAGTTCTTCCAAGTGTTTCTTCAAATCTTTCTGATCTACTCATTTTTTTTCCTTTTAATATAACAAATAATATAAAAATTTTTATATAATGAATGCTAACATAAAAATAAACTAATGTCAAACATATGTTCTAATATTTTTAATCTTTTCTTAATTTAATGACATTTGCAACATTCCGTCTGCTATCATCAGAAATTGCAGCATAATGTTTTTTTGTTGTGTTCACATCTCTGTGTCCAAGCACATCTGCAACTATGTATATGTCGCCAGTTTCACGATAGAGATTTGTGCCAAAAGTACTTCTTAGTTTGTGAGGAGTGATGTGTTTTAAAGGGAAGCAAGCCGTGCTATATTTTTTAACAAGTTTTTCCATTGTTCTAACGCACATCCTCTTGTTTTGAAGCGACAAAAAAAGTGCTTTTTCATTTTCTGACACTTTATTATTTTTTTTTCTTTCTTCCAAATATTCTCTGAGTGAATCTGCCACCTCGTTTGAAAAATAAAGAACAGTTTGACTGCCACCTTTTCTGGTTATTTTAAAGCCGTTTGTTTTAAAATCGACGTCTTCAATATTGAGCCCCACGCATTCGCTCACCCGAATTCCAGTGCCAAGAAGAAGTGAAAAAATGGCAAGGTCACGCTTTCTAGTCACTTTGTTAAAGGCTTTTTGCATCTTACTGAAAATTTTTGCAGGGTCGTCTGCGGAGTCTAGCAGTTTAACAACTTCATCAACTTCAAGCCGAATAATTTCCTTTTCCTTAATTTTTGGGGTGTTAATTTTTGCTGAAATGTTTTGAGATAGTTTATCTTTTTTATAAAAATATTTTAATAAACTTCTGATTGCAGAAATTTTTCGGCATTTTGTGGTTGCAGTGTTTGAAAAAAATTTATCATTAAGATAGAAACCTGTTAGATAGTTCATAAAAATTTCAAGATGAGTGGAGGTTAGTTTGCTCAAATCACAAAGAGTTAAGTCTTTAACCGTTTTATCGCTAAAATCAATAATCTCAGTTGTTAAAAAATGAAAAAAAATTTTCAAATCTTGCGCGTAATTTAGCCTTGTGAGAGATGAAGTTTGACCTTCGATACCAATGAAAAATTCGTCGCAAAAAACAGGCAATAATGAGAGAATTTCCTTTGTTTTTGAGTCGTTTTTATAGTTTCGTTGCTTGAAATAACTTGTTTCAACCATAATATAATAATTCTATCAATTAAAAATTAATTTGTAAAACAAAAGTTTGACTATAAAAATTTTTCAAATTATAATAAATTAGATGGAAAAAAACATATTGCAACAATTTGCAGAAAGAAAAGATAAAGGTAAAGTGCAAGAATTTTATGATCAAGCACTTGATATTATAACGCGCGCCCTTACCGACTTAAACTTGAAAAATGAAAGAGGTGTCAATGCCTTGGAAGAATCTTCCACGAGGATTTTCCCAATTGGAGATTACACAAACGACACTTTTATCGACCAAACTGGTGAACTTGAGATTGTGATTGCTTCATCAAATCCTCAACTAATTGTGGCAAACAAAATTTTTTCAAAAAACTTTTCTGAAGCAAAAACTAAAAAACAAAAGCAAAACATTTTGAATGAAGGAACATTTGACAAAGTTATAGTTAACCTAACCAATTGTCTCCTCCCATATTTTGATGAAAAAACGACCTTAATGATTGTCAATGATGGAATAAAGATTTTATCTCTTGAAGAATATGGATTTAAAATTTTAATTCGTTTTGCAACTTATAATATCGAAGATGAAGATGCAATCCTCAATTTTTGGGAAGTTTTTTTAAAAAAATCAACACCTGTTAATCTTTTTTTGTATAATGAAAACATTGAGAAAAAAGACAAAGAAACAAAAGGGAACTACAAGCGACTGGTGCGTATTTTTAAGAATATTCGTAAAAATATCCTTATAAATAGGTGGACAACAAGCAGTTCTTTAAACAAATATTTCATCGAATTGGTCTGCTATAACATTCCAAATTCCTTACTTTTAGACAACGACCTTCATTTGCTTTTTTGTAAAGCCGTAAACTATTTGGATAATTGCAATGTCCTCGACTTCACATCTTTTGATGGGCAAAAAATTCAATCTTTTTATTTTGCAAAGATTAGTTTTGAAAATATTTTAAACTTCACAAAATATCTAATTAAGATTTCTTATTCATAAGATAATTTTACTTTTTTTTAATAGTCTACTATGCAAACTTTTAGGTTATAGGGGACTACTATGCAAACTTTTTGATGTAAAATTTGACTACTATGCAAACTAATTTTTATTTAAAATAGTTACATTTATGGAATGAATATAAAATTAAAATTGAATTAAAAATTTTATAAAAACAAGATATATTGTAGAAAATTTCACGTTTTTAAAAATATTTTTTATAAAATATTCTATAACTTATAATAAATAATTATAAATTATCTTTTGAAAGGTAATGATTATTTGTTAAATTTTTTGCCACTTTCAGACGCTCTGAGACAGAATTTTATTTAAAAGATGAACAAATACCCATTGAAAAATTATATATTTATATAAAAAATTATAATGTAAGAGTGAAAATAAAAAAATAAAATTTTTTTGATAAAAGAAAAATAAATAATTATAAGATAATAATTTCTCTAAAAAATATTTTTTGTTATAGTATTATAAATAAATAAAGAATAATATTATAT
>SAAW01000040.1 GCA_009929275.1 Clostridia bacterium | reverse complement strand
CTTGGATAGAAAACTACCATTCTATTGCAAAAACTCGTTTCAAACCATTTCTTGAAGAAAACAATTATAGCTTTGCAGCTAAAGATTTTGTTGAAAGAATGGAGCAAGAGATAGAATACTACCAAACCAACAAAGAATACTTTGGTTATGTCTTCTTTATATTCAAAAATATAGAAGACTAATTAAATTACTAATAATAATAAACCAAAAGAGAGGGACAATTTCCCTCTCTTTTTTTGCAAATCCATTTAAATTTTTTTAAAGGACTTTTAAAGTTTCAGTTTTTCCATAATAACAGCAGTACAGTTTTAAAATGATAATGAGATAAATTAAATATTTTGTATCTTTGAAGCTTTAAGTATGGTAAAATAGCTGACATAAGAAGGATTGAAAACAGAATTTTGTAATGAAGTATTACCATACACATAACAACATATATTCAACTTCCTAAACACTTTGGAATTTAAATTTGAGATATTAAATGATTACTAAAACAGAAACAAAACAGTTCCAATACGAAATTCAAGCCTTTCAGGAAGACTGTGTTAATAATATAATAAGTCTCTTTGAAAACCTACATTTAAAAGAAAAGTTTACCAATGTGATGACTGCTCATTACAATAATAACAAATATAAATTTCCAATTCAAGATAACAATAATATTGATATAATGATGGAAACAGGTACTGGGAAAACGTTCACATTTATCAAAACTATTTTTGAACTGAGTAAAAACTTTGGCTACAAGAAATTTATAATTCTTATTCCTTCTGTTCCAATTCGTGAAGGGACAAAAACGAACTTAGAGGATACAAAAGACTATTTTAAAAGTTTTTACGCAAACGAAAAAGACAAGGAAATTGAAACATTTGTTTACGAAGGAGGAAACATATCAGCTGTAAAACAATTTATCGGAACTTCTCATTTATCTGTTTTGGTAATGACTCCAAGTTCGTTTAATAGCAAGGATAATATTCTAAATCGTCCATTAGAGCGAGAAATGAATACGCCTGAATTATTTGAATATAATCAAGAACCACCAAAATCATACTTAGAATGTTTAAAACGCTTAAATCCTATTGTGATTATGGACGAACCTCATCGTTTTGAAGGAGATGCTTTTAAAACATATTTTAAGGGATTTGATAATTACTATTTGCGTTTTGGGGCTACATTTCCAAAGAAAAAAGACAGTTTACCATTATCAAATGTTGCTTATGTATTAGACAGTATTTCTTCTTTTCGTCAGAGCCTTGTGAAGAAAATTGTGGTTTACACGCAAGACGTAATCGAGAACACAGATACTCTTATTGGGATTGAAAAGGTTGGTTCTAAGAATATAGCACACGTAAGCACATTAACCAATGGTATTATTACAAGAAGAGAATTAGGTGTTGGTTCTGTTTTTAACGGTAAAAGCATAAAGAAAATAAACAAAGACACCATTGTTTTAGCAGACGACACCATTGAAAAAGTTGATTATTCTTTGTCGGACGAATCATTGCGGGCAATGATTAAAGAAACAATCAAAATTCATTTTGAGAAAGAAAAAGGTTTGTTTGAGCAAGGAGTAAAAGCACTCACTTTGTTTTTTATGGAAGCCGACACCAGTTTGTTTCGTGGCGAAAATCCGAAAGTCAAAAACATATTTGAAGAAGAATACAAAAAGCAATACACCGAAATTGTAAGCAAACTTGACCAATCAAGCGACTATTATAAATTCTTGCAAAACGATTTTGATAGCGACAATACGCTGCAAGTTCACAAAGGATATTTTTCAGGCGACAAAGGAAACGCAGACGAAAAAGTAAAAGCAGGTGTTGACGAAATTCTGAAAGACAAAAAGAAATTGCTTTCGTTTGAAAGTCCTACACGTTTTATTTTTTCAATATGGGCATTACAAGAAGGATGGGATAATCCTAATGTTTTTACCATTTGTAAACTATCTAATCAAGGAAGCGAAATATCAAAACTCCAACAAATTGGGCGTGGTTTACGAATTTGTGTAAATCAAGACTTGCAACGTAACACGTTAAAAAACCTGAATGACGACCAAGAGGTATTTTGGAAAATCAATAACCTTGATGTAGTTGTTTCAAGCAAAGAACAGGGCTTCGTTGAAGCAATACAAAATGAAATTCTAAGTAATTCATTCTTAATTTCAGAAACATTTACTGAGCAGGAACTGAAAAAAACTTTAAAAGAAAAATCAGGCTTTGATGATACAATAGTTCGTAATATATTCAAAACACTAGATAGTAAAGAAATAATTGTATATAAAGCAACAGTTGATGGTATAGATGTTTATGAAAAATCATCTGAGTTTTCAGCCATTCTCAAAGAACAAAATTTGCCTGAGGAACAAGTAAAAGCAATTGAAAGTTTATTTGCAACCGATACAAACACTTACGTTCAAAAAGCAGAGAAGAAAAAAGAGAAAAAGAAGGTTTATATAAAATCAACACACTTACAAGAGTTTCAAAGCCTATGGAATACTATCAATAAAAATACTTTTTATATTCTAGAGACTTTAAGTGAAGAGCAAGAAAAACAATTGATACAAAACATAAAAACACAAATTGAAGCCGTAAACATTGAAGAAATTTTGTTGCAAACTATTCGTGCTGAACTTAACGTAAAAAAAATAGGTGAACAAGGTGCAATAACAGAAAAACTAACTGATACGGTTTCATACAAAAGCAAAGTTGATTATTTGGAATTGGTTCGCACTTTATCCAACAAGACTAAAACGCCTATTTCATTTGTAGTAAAGGTTTTCAATGCTTTGAGTGATGAATTTAAAACTAAAATACTTTGCAATAATCCAGAACAGGCTCAAAGAGAGATAGCTGAAATAATCAACGGCAACTTAGTAGCAATGCTAAAAGCAAACATTAAGTATGACGGAATTAACGGAACAGGTTTACCAAATGTATTCAAAACTGAAAATGATAAAACATATTTAGATATTGGAAGCGTTGGCAGGTTTCAGAAAGATATATCAGGTGATTTTTCTTTAAAAAACAAATGGGTATTTGAAGACGTAATTGAATACGACAGCGACTTTGAATTGGACGTTGTGGAACAAGACCCCGATATTGACAGTATTGAAATTTTCGGGAAACTACCACGCTTAAAAATTAAAACTCCATTGGGTGATTATAATCCTGACTTTTGCTATACTGTTAAAACCAAAGAGGGCAATAAAATCTTCCTTGTTGTGGAAGCAAAAGGTTATAAATCCTCAACGGCAATACCTGTAAATGAAAAAGGGAAAATTGATTTTGCCAAAAAGTATTTTGAAGCTCTTAGTGAGCATTACAAAAACGATAATATTAAAATTTCATTTAAAGAACGTATAAATATGACTCAATTAGCAACATTGGTAAAATCATAAATTAAGGTTATGAAAAAGGATATTGTATATAAACTAACCGAAAACTTCGAAGATTTTTTAAACCTAACAGAAGATGGAATAGAATTTTGGTTAGCAAGAGATTTGCAACATTTGCTTGGATATGGTAAATGGGATAATTTTCAAAATGTTATAAGCAAAGCCAAAACAGCTTGCGAAATTTCAGGTCAGAATATTTCAGACCATTTTGCCGACGTCGGGAAATTGGTTGATATAGGTTCAGGAGCGAAAAAGGAAATTGACGATGTGATGCTTACACGTTATGCTTGT
>SAAW01000039.1 GCA_009929275.1 Clostridia bacterium | reverse complement strand
CACGCTTCGCTTTACGGGAGACACAAAACTGCGACATTGTTCACAAAACGATGTTTTGCTCTGCAATTGCAGTTCTTGTTTCCCCCGTATACCCCCTTCAATTTATAGGGCTCATTAAATAATTTTTTATTTTTTTAATGATTATTGATTTTGGGTGGCAACAAAAAAAATAACGCGGGCATGCTTTCGGCTACCCGTTTTTTTTGTGATTGTTGAATATTTATGAGTAATGAGTTATATTTTTTTAGTGATTAGTAGAGAAATTAATTTTTTCTGATTGTTTTTTTTAATTTGAGCAGAATAAAAAAACTTGCGGTTAAAAATTTTATTTATTTTTTGTTTTTTCAAAGATGAATTTTTTGCGTTTTAGTCCTTTTTCTCTGCCGTTTTCACTTGGGGTGTAATAGATTCGGTCTTTAAGTTTGTTTGGCAAATATTGTTGCTCGACATAACCTCCAAAGTCGTGTGGATATTTGTAGCCCGCTGTTTTGTCGTCATTGATTGAAGAGTGATTTTTCAAATTGTTTGGCACTTGGTCATCTTTTGCATTTTCCACATCTTTTCTAACTTTACTCATTGCCACATACACTGAATTTGATTTCTCCGCCTCGCAGGCATAGATTATTGCGTGCGAAAGTGTCAAAAAACACTCTGGTGGTCCTAACTTTTCGCAACTTAAAAGTGCGCAAGTTGAAAGCAAAAGTGCGTTTGAATCTGCCAAACCAATGTCCTCACTGCTGTGCGCAATAAGTCTCCTTGCAATAATTTTTGGGTCGCAACCCGAATTTAAAAGTCTATGAGCATAGTAGAGTGCGGCATCGGTGTCACTCCCCCTCACGCTCTTGCAAAAACAACTGAGCATATCATAAAACATCGTTGAATCCACACTCATTGGCATTTTCCCAATGCTTTGCTGTGCAATTTCTTTTGTTATGACAATCTTTTTTTCACTATTTAAGTTTGTTGTTCTGGCGGAAAGTTCAAGCCCATTAAGTGCTTGCCTAACATCGCCTCCACTTGCAAACGCAAAATATTCGCTGGCGTCTTTTTCTAAGACAATGTTTAAGTTCCCAAGTCCTTTTTCTTTGTCGACAACGGCTCTATTTAAGACTCCGATAATGTCCTCTTTTTCAATAATTTTAAACTCAAAAACACGGCAACGCGAAACGATAGCCCGTGTCATATTTGAATATGGATTTTCAGTGGTCGAGCCAATAAAGATGATGTGCCCTTCTTCCATTGCTTGCAAAACGCAGTCACTTTGGGCTTTCGACCACCTGTGACATTCGTCTAAAAAGAGGTATGTCCTCTTACCAAAAAGTTCAAAATCCTTTTTTGCTTTTTCAATGCACGCTTTTGCCTCTGCCACACCACTAGACACGGCGTTTAGTTTCTGCATAATGCCCTGACAAGTGTTTGCGATAATATGCGCCAAAGTGGACTTGCCTGTGCCCGGAGGTCCATAAAAAATGCAACTGCCGAGCACTCCCGCACGAATGGCTCTGTCAAGAAGTGAGTCTTTGCCGACAATGTGCTTTTGTCCCACAAATTCCGTCAAATCAGTTGGTCTCATTCTTTCGGATAGGGGCTGTTTTTCTCTAAAAGGTGAAATGTATTCCATACAAAAATTATATAACAATTTTACTTTTTTGTAAATACATTTAGTTTTAACTTTTTTTTAATCACTGCCCGTCCAAATTTTCGTTTACTTTGCAATTTTTGACAAATTTCATCATATATTTACAAAATAGAGGTGAAAGATGATTGTTGAAAGTTTCATTGCTTTTATTAACAAAATTATGCTGTTCTCCGCATATGTAAACAATGCTTCAAACTTCCCAAAACCGCTGACATCTGCCCAAGAAAGAGAGTGTTTCGACGCTTTTCACAAGGGAGATAAAAATGCAAAAGACAAACTTATTTCACACAATCTTCGGCTTGTTGTTCATATTGTGAAAAAATACAGCGGTTCGGCAGAGAGCGATGACCTCATTTCCGTCGGCTCAATCGGGCTGATAAAAGCAGTGAATACATATGAATTTGACAAAAACACGCAGTTTTCCACATATGCGGCAAAGTGCATCGAAAATGAGATTTTAATGCTCCTTAGAAGCAACAAAAAACATATGTCTGTTTTGTCGCTTTCTGAAAGCCTTGGCAAAGATAAAGACAACAACGACATTTCTCTGCAAGATGTCATTCCAAATGATAGTTATGATTTGCAAGAAAGTGTGGAAAATGCCGTCCTCACCGAAAAATTTATGAATATAATCGAAAAGTCGCTTTCTCACAGAGAATATGAGATTATGACAATGCGCTATGGGCTAAACAATACCCCCGCTATCACCCAGCGTGAGATTGCCAAAAAACTGAACATTTCACGCAGTTACATTTCCCGCCTTGAAAAAAAGTCAATTGACTTGATTAGGGAAAAAACAAAGGACGAGAATATATTTGAGTGAAAAATAATAATAATTTTACTCCTATAAACCGACTTGACTTAACAAAAATTTTTTGATAAAATAGTGTTGATATTAGGTGAATATGTGGTCGCAATCTGGGCGTAAGGCACAGATTGAGGAAAGTCCGGGCTTCACAGAACAGGGTGCTGGCTAACTACCAGCGGAGGCGACTTCAGGGATAGTGCAACAGAAATAAACTGCCACGAATTTCGTGGTGATGGTGGAAAGGTGGTGTAAGAGACCACCGCTTGATTGGTGACAATCGAGGCTCTGTAAACCCCACTCGAAGCAAGGTTAAAAAGAACCGTTTTAAAGTTGTTCGCTAGGTTCTTTAAAAATGTCGCTTGAACTATTTGGCAACAAATAGTCTAGATAGATGACCACTTAATACAGAACTCGGCTTATATTTCACACTAGTGTCAATAAAAATCCACCAGTTTTACTGGTGGATTTTTTTTAATGATTAATGTAAAGTGAAAAATTATGGTCGAATTAAAAAACTTTTTAAAGAGAGTTTTTTTAGACTTCAACTACGATTGTAATGATGAGTGGTCTTCTCTTTGTGCGTTTAAAGAAGAAGTTTGTGGAAGTTTTCCTTATCGTTGTGCGAAGTTCGTTCATATCCATTTCTTTTAAGTCAATCTTGCTTAATGCGTTGAAGATGCCTTTCCTTGCTTCATTGATAATCTCTGTTGCTTCCGCTTGATAGATAAATCCGCGTGAAATTATGTCGGGTTCGTTAACAATCTGCCCAGAAGTTTTGGACATTCTCACGACAACCACGCACAAGCCATTTTCGCTGAGAGAAAGTCTGTCTTTAATGACATTGCTGTCCATATCCCCCACACCTGTCCCGTCAAACAGCACAGTTCCCGCAGGCACTCTTCCTGCCACTTTAAACAAATCTTTATTAAGTTCAATCTGCATTCCAAGTTCGGGAATTATTATATTTCTGTCGTTCATACCAAGTTCTTTTGCAAGCAGTTGATGATTTTTGAGGTGACGAAATTCGCCGTGAACAGGCACAAAAAATTTTGGGTGCACGAGCGAGTGTAAAATTTTCAACTCTTCCTTGTAGGCGTGTCCCGAAGCGTGCACATCGGCAAGTTCATTATAGATAATCCTGCTGCAACCTTGCTTGTAGATTGTGTTTATCAAATCATTGATTGGTTTTTCGTTGCCCGGAATGGCGGAAGATGAAAGAATGATAACATCATTTTCGCCCAGTTTTATTTTTGGGAAATTCCCTGCCGCAATGCGAGTGAGAGCACTCATTTCCTCGCCTTGAGAACCTGTGGAAATGATGATGAGTTCTTTGTCTTCATATTTATCAATCTTGTCGATATCGATAATTAATTCTTTGTCGATTTTAAGTTCGCCAATTTTGATTGCCATCTCGCTGACGTTAATCATACTCCTGCCGGTGAAAGCAATTTTTCTGTTGTATTTTTTTGCACAGTCGATGATTTGTTGAAGACGATGAATGTTGCTGGCAAAAGTTGCCACGATAATTCTCTCTTTTTTCAACTTTTCAAAAATGCCGTCAAGCGTCTTGCCGACAACACTTTCGCTCATTGAAAAGCCTTCATGTTCAACATTTGTGCTGTCACAAAGCAAAAGCGTCACACCTTTTTTGCCCACTTCCGAAAGTCTTTTGAGGTCGCAATGGTCGTTGCCAACTGGAGTGAAGTCAATCTTAAAATCTCCCGAATGAACGACAACTCCTGCTGGAGTGGTTATGACAAGGGCAAAAGAGCCCGGAATGGAGTGCGTCACACTCACAAATTCCACTTTGAAATCTCCCGCAACAACTTCGGTGCCTGCTTTCACAGTTTTTAGAATAACATTATTTTTTTTGGCTTCTCTCAATTTTTCCTCGATAAGCCCAAGCGAAACTCTGCTTCCATAGATTGGAGTTTTGACATGGTCGAGAAAATAT
>SAAW01000038.1 GCA_009929275.1 Clostridia bacterium | reverse complement strand
GTTTATAAAAATATATTTGAAACATAAAAAGTTATTACAAGCGGAGCGAGTCCCTCCTTCGGTACCAAACAAAAAAGACTTCCGAAAGGAAGTTTTTTTTGTTTTTTATAAAATTTAACATTTTGATTATTTTGACTAAATTAATTTATAATTTTTTTAGATAATCATCATAAGTTTTATTTGACAGAGCAAGTATTGCATCATAATTATCATCTTTTGCAACTTTGTTGTTGTGCAGTTTCCCGCATTTTTGACATTTATATTGAATTACAAAAGTTTTTTTACTGTTTAAAATAATACCAATAGGTTTCAACAAACCATTGCAGGTATTTAACCTATCACCGGGATTAATGTCAATATGAATTGATGATAAACAAATGTTACAATGGTCTCTAGATGTGTAGCCCAATTGTTCAACTTTAGCCCCGCAAAATCGACAAATAAATTCTGTATCGTTTTTTAAAAAATTTCTACTTTCCATTTTCCGCCTATAGATTAGAATATTTTTAATGAAAGGGTTAAGTTTTTATTATAAATTTATCCCACACTAACTGTAATTATTTTGTTAAGGGTTGTTGTTTCAGCTGAAAATTGAACAATAGGTTTTGGCGCCAAGTCTGTCACAGTGAAATAGCTTATTGTAACCGTGACAGTTTGGTTTTCTCTGTCAAAATCAATATCAATATCTTCGTGCCCCGTGCCATTTGTGATTGTGATGTAAGATTCAATAATATATACTTCCTCAAAACTTGCCCCGCTTGTTGTTTTAAAATTGGAAGTAAATGTGCCAATATCGCCAGTCATTGTATTTTCATTTGAAGACGATGTTAAGCCTGATTCTAAGACTGAAACATTAATCGCATAATTTTTGCTGTCAGAAGTTGCGTTTGAAAGCACAACAATCCTATTTTTTGATGAAACAGTGGAAGAAACTGAACACTTTCCACCCAAAGTAATTTCAAGGCGTCTGCTAGATAAAATCTCAACTTTTGTGGCAGTCCTGCCCACCAAATCACCTTCAAACTTGATGTCGTCTATGGAGATTGTGCTTTTAAAAGTCGTTGAATCGTTTTCGTTTGTGAAATATAGATTAATAACCTGTTCGCCGTCGTCATAAACAGACGAAGAAATCGCAATCTCATAGTAATAATTAAAATCGCACGCCGACAACATTGTGATGCTTGCGAAAAAAATGCTTAAAAGGAGCAACATACAACTAACATTTTTCAATAAAATTTTCTTTTTCAAAACATACCTCCATCAATAACAATAACTTCCCCGTCAATATAATCCGCCTTGTCTGAAACTAAAAACGAGACGAGGTTTGCCACATCTTGTGGCGTGCCAATTCGACGCTTTAAAATCCTTTCACATTCAAGTTTTGCAATTTCATCTGTCAAAACTTCTTTGTTCATATCAGTGTCAATCCAACCTGGAGCCACAGCATTCACATTCACATAAGGAGCAAACTCAATTGAAAGATTTTTTGTCAATGAATTAAGTGCTGATTTTGAAGCATCATAATCTATTGTTGTCGGGTAAAATCCATTGATTGAATTGTTTGAAGAAATGTTCACTATCTTTCCAAATTTGTTCTTTTTCATAATTCGACCAACAAGTTTTGAGAGATAAAAGACGCTAAAAAGGTTTGTTTTAAAGGTTTTTTGAAAGGAACTGACCGTTCGTTCTTCGAATGGCAAGTCGACACAAACTCCAGCATTGTTGACCAAAACATCAATCTTCCCAAATTTTTTCACAGCAAAATTCACCATTTCATCAATATCGTTTTCGTTTGAAACATCTGCTTTAAAATGAAAAGCATTAATATTGTATTTTTTTTGCAATTCTTTGGAAAGTTCTTCTGCCTGAAATTTTGAATTATTATAGTTGATTATAAGTGAAAAACCTTCGCTTGCAAGTTGCGTTGCAATGGCCCTTCCAATCCCCCTTGATGCTCCAGTGATAATTGCACATTTAGTCATATAATTCTCCAAAAAAATTTTAATATAAAATCCTTTTTAATGCAACCTTTTTTGCTATTATATATTCTATAATTATTTCAAATATATTAATATATTTTAAAATAAAATAAAAAAAGGACTACTCAAAAAAGTAATCCATTAAAATACTTTAAAAATTATGCTCTTTTTATATCTTTATTTTTCAAGCATTTTGTGCAAAGATTTTTTTTAATAGGGCTACCATTCTCAATGATAGTCACTTTTTGGACATTTGCTTTTTTATGTGTCAAAGTTCTTTTTGTCATTTGAGAACTTCTGAAACTTAACTTGCTGGCTCTCATTTGGTCCTTACCGCACATTTCACATTTTGCCATTTTATTCATCTCCTTAAATATTACTAAATTAGTATACAAAATATTTTCAAAAAGTCAACAAAAAGATTGCCTTTTATCCTAAATATAGTTTTTTCTTTTAAAAAAGTTGTTTGATTATTTTATTTTGAAATATAAAATAATGGTAAAAAAACATTACATATTTTTTATTTGCAAAAAAAATTTTTATTGATATAATAATATAGTCATTTTTGCTAGTGTGGCTCAGTCGGTAGAGCAGCTGATTCGTAATCAGCAGGTCACCAGTTCGATTCTGGTCACTAGCTCCAAATATATTCAAAAAAAAGTTAGTTTTTAATCTAACTTTTTTTATTAAGATGATTTTTTATGTGGAAAATGTTAAAATTTTGTGCCAAAATAATTTTTGATAAAAAATAATTTTTGCTATTTTTTTCTATTCTTTTATATTATTTTTCTTCTTTTATCTTTTCTTCATTTTCATTTTCGTTCTCAACTTTTTTGCTTGTATGTTTCATTTCTTCGTTAAATTTGAGAACTTCTGGCTCTTGCTGAAGCGCTTTCAAACTCAATGAAACTTTATTGTTTTCTGCGTCTATATCAATGATTTTAAGTTCAAGTTTTTGGCCAACTTTTGCCACTTCATATATGTTTTTGACATAAAAATGTGATGATTCTTTGATATGAAGCAAGCCCTCAAAACCGTCACCAAAACCAACAATCGCACCAAAAGGCAAAATCTTTTTCACTTCACCTTGAACTATATCGCCCACTTTGAGTTCTCTAATTTTTTTAGTTATAGGATTTTCCTGAGTCGCTTTGTAACTTAAAGCCACACGCTTGTTTTCCCTGTCGCACCTAATCACCTTAAAATCATAGTTTTTGTCGAGTTCAAGCACTTCACTTGCATTTTTTGATTTGTCCCAACTTGCTTCACTGTTGTGAACCAAACAATCCACTCCGTCTACATTCACAAATGCACCAAAATCAGTGAAACGGACAACTTTACCATTAACAATCTTATTATCAAAAATTGCCTGCCAAAAAGAGTTTTCAATGTTGTGTTTTTCGTTTTCCTCACAGGCTTTTATTGATGCAATAATCTTTTTGGACAAAATATCAATCTCAACCACAACTGCCTTGACTTGCTTATTCACATAATTTTCAAAATTATTGTCGACATATCGAATTGAAATTTGGCTTGCTGGAATGAAAACTTCAAAATTGCCAAGGTTTGAAATTAGTCCGGCCCTGTTAAAATTGACAATGATTAAATTTACATTGTCGCCAACTTTCAATCCGTTCACCATTTCGTTTCCATGTTTCAAATCGTCTGCCTTTTTCTTTGAGAGCACCACAGCACCACTATCATCTTTTGTGCTTATAATGATTGCTTCAAAAACATCTCCCACTTTCACATTTGAAATTGACTCGTTTTCTTCATCACAAAAAGGAATGATCCCGTCTTTCTTCCCCCCTATATTAAGAAGAAGCCCATTTTTGAGCTTTTCAACGACAGTTGCCTGCACTTTTGCACCAATTCTAAACCTTGTGAAAGTTCTATCAATGCTATCCAAATCAAATTTCTCGTCCATTTTAAATTTCTCCTAACAATTATTATAACAAAAAATAAGAGAAATTAAAACAAATTTTAAACAGATTATTTTTTACTTCTCTCTTTCTCAAGTTTTTTCAAAATTTTTCTCTCGTTTAAAAAGTTTTCATATCCATTTTTAAGTTCCAAAATGTTGTTTTTTAAAATAAGTTCTGCTTCAACGAGAGCCTCTCTATCAAGAGTTTTGTCGTAAAACTCCGTCAGTTCAAATGGCTTTCCAACAAGAATAATGTTTTTTCTAAACATTCTGTGTTTTTTTGTGATGAAACAAGGGATTATTGGTGTTTTAGTTTTAATTGCGAAAAAACAAGCCCCGCCTTTGACTTCTTCATTTTCAGAAAAATCATTTTTCCTAGTTCCCTCTGGGAATATGCCAATATTCTTTTTTTTATTAATTAAATTATAGACAGTTTTTGTTTGAGAGATAGAAAGCCCTTTTTTTCTGTCAAAGCCAATTCCTCCAAATTTTCCCATAAAAAAGCCTATAAATTTGTTTTTAAAAAGTTCAATTTTTGCGAGATATATGTTTCTTTTTTTAAACAAAAGGTCAATTACAATGGCATCAAAATTGCTTTTATG
>SAAW01000037.1 GCA_009929275.1 Clostridia bacterium | reverse complement strand
GCAACTTTTTTAACGCTCCGTTCGACCCCCTCCTATCGTTTCTAACAAAAAAACTTCCTTTCGGAAGTCTTTTTTGTTTGGTACCGAAGGAGGGACTCGAACCCTCATGAAGTTGCCCTCGCAAGATTTTGAGTCTTGTGCGTCTACCATTCCGCCACTCCGGCTTTTTTTGATACTTTGTAATATAACACAAAAAAATATAGTTGGCAATAATTTTTAAAGAAAAAGACTTCCCAAAAGAGAAGTTTTTTTTATATTTGAAAATTGCTTGGTTATATTTTTTTATTTTTCAAAATTAAAATGTCAATTTTTAAGATTAAACTGCATTTTTAATTTCTGCGCGAACATTTTTAGGCTTAAACGAACCTTGTGGTTGCTGAAAATTTTGTCTATTTCTTCCCATCATTCCATTTCTTTGAAGATTAGTGTTTTGTTGTCTTGTTTGATTCACAGTGTTTGATGTCCCAGCATTATTTTCATTGATACCATTTTGATTACTATTTGTCTTGTTTATGTCGTCATAGTTTTGAGTGTTGTTTGCATTATAAAAATTATTATCAGTTTGATTAGCATTAGTTTTGTTAAAATTATCATCAGTTTGATTAGCATTAGTTTTATTTATAATGTTTTCATTTTGAGTGTTATTTGTGTTGTTTGTTTCATTTTTTATGCCACTATTTCCGGCATTATTTGTGTTGTTAACATAATTTCTTTCTGTTCTATTTACATTTGAATTATTTTCATTTTTCACATTATTATTATCTAAATTGTTATTATTAACTCCAAAATTTCTTGAATTATTCATATATCTTCGTCCTGCATTAAATCGTGGTTGTCGTCGACCTCCCTGCATTGCAACATTATTGTTTGAAGTAATGTTTTCTGCTGTGATGCTGTCTGTTACCTTATCAATTTCGCTCACACTGTCTGTCGACTTGTTTGTTTCACTAATATTTTGTGTTGTTTTATTATTTTCACTCACTCCGTTTGAATTGTTTGAATTCAAATTTTCGTTGTTGCTAACATCGGTGCTGTCAAATGTTTGGTTGCTTTCTTGTGGTGTTGGAGGAATTTGTCTGTTGTAAATTCTTCTCCTATTAATTCTTTGTTGCCAAGGTTGAAGTTCGTTTGTAGCATTATTTTCAGTTTGAGTGGTGCTGTCGTTCGTCAAATTTTCAGTATTTTCAATTTTAGAGGTGCTGTCGTTCGTCAAATTTTCAGAAAAATTTTTTGAAGTTAAGTCGCTTGCAGTTTTATCTTCAACATTTGAAAGATTTTCGCTTGCAATTTGACTTTGTGATTGTGCATTATAATCTGCTTTATTTGTGTTTTCATTCGATGTTTGATTAGAAGAATTTTGATTTAAAATAGTGCTGTTTTCATTTTGATTATTTTGGCTATCAATTGAGGGGTTGTCATTATTTGTCAATTTTTTGTCATTTACAATGGCTTTTTTAGTGATTGTTTCAAGTTTTGGCTCTTCAATATTTGTGATAGGTTCAATTTTATCTTCGTTGTCATTCAAAATTGAGGAGTTCTCATTTGAGTTTTCAGTGTTTGAAGTTCTGTTTAATTGCTCGCTATTTTTCACATTTCTTTTAAGGTTTATGCGATTTCTTCGCGAACTGTTAGACACATTTTCTGTGTTTTCAGTGCTAGAATTTTCATTTTTTGTTATTGTATCTTCTTTTTCAGAACTTTTATTTTCGGAGTTTTCAGCAACATTTTGAATGTTTTTTAAATAATTTATAAGTTCCAAAACGCTAGAATTTGTGTTGTTGCAGGAAGTGCAATTTGAATCAAGTGTGTTATAAATTTGCAAATAGTCTGCTGTCATAGAGCCACAATTAGAAGCAAGATTGACTTTCTTCTTATTCACTGTGTTCACCGTTGACGAACAACTTTTGCAATTTTTTAAGTTGCTCAAACATTGCTCTATAACTTCCGAATAACTGTTTAAAGTTTTGATTTCGCTCTCAGAAACGTCTGCTTTTGAGCCTTGCAATTGCTCCAAAAGTGATTTACCCTCGCTACAATTGTTCAACAAAGATTCTTTGCAAGAGCAAAGTTCACTATTTTTGTCTGTGCAATTATTGCAAGCAGTGTAGAGCGAACTATATTCTTTGTTATTTTTTGAGATGAAATTTAGGTTTCTGTTAGTTTTGTTTGAAATTTTATTTCCGCTCAAACTTAGTTCTGTGTTCGTGTTTTTGATAAATCTATTTCTCGTTGGAACTTCAAAATTCATTGCTTTTCGTCTTCGGAAATTGTTATAATTTTGTTTTCTTGAGTTATTATTTGAAAGGTTTGCATCACTTAAAGACGACTCATCTTCGCTTGATGACATCTTATCTTCACTGGAAGAATATTCTTCACCTAAGAGAGAAGTCAAGTTAAGTTTACTTTCATCAACCTCCTCAATTTTCTTAACTTGCGAAATAACTTTGTCCAATCCGGTGGATAGTTTTTTACTGACAAGTTTAACTTGCGCTGAGTTGTTCGACGTGCAACCAAAAAGCAATATAAAAACAAGTGCAACTGAAATTAATCCTAAAAATTTTTTCATAAAATCCTCCAAAAAATATTTTGTTATGATTATTTTGTTTTGTTTTTTTAAAAATATTTATAAATTTAAAATTTTTTGAATAAACTCACACTAGTCTGTCAATATTTTTCAAGGAAAGGAATTATATGGATAAAAATAAAGTTAACATTGCATACACAAAATTTGTGGAAATGAGAATTCCAAAGACAAAATTTTTCCCTTCGCTAATTTGGGCGTTTCTTGTTGGAGGGCTTATTTGCACTGTAGGACAGGGGATTTTTGATGGACTTCTTGCCATTTTCCCCGAGTTATCAAAAGACAATACCCAAGCATATACCCTTGTGATTTTAATATTTTTGGCATCATTTTTGACAGGACTTGGCATTTATGACAAAATCGGTGCTTTCGCAGGAGCAGGAAGCATCATTCCCATCACAGGTTTTTCAAACTCAATCGCAAGCCCTGCACTTGACTTTAAAAACGAAGGACTTATTTTTGGGCTTTGCGTTAAAATGTTTTCCATCGCAGGCCCGGTGATTGTGACGGGCATTGCGTCGAGCATTATTGTTGGAATTATATATTATATTGTCGGTCTATTTTAATTTAAGGGGTGAAGATGTCTAAACGCGTGGGTGAAAATACAATCAAATTTACAATTCCTCCAAAAATAATTTCAGGCTATTCAATCGTTGGCCCAAAAGAGGGCAAAAGTCCTGTGGCAAATTATTTTGATTATATTTTAAAAAGTGACAGTTTCAACGAAAAGACTTATGAACGAGCGGAGCGGAAAATGCTTGAACAAGCCATTTCAGGGGCGATTGACAAGGCAAATATCTTAGTGACAGACATTAACATTTTGTTAAGTGGAGATTTGTTGAATCAAATTATTTCGGCTTCGTTCAGTGCCAGACAACTTCAAAATTCGTTCATAGGACTGTTTGGAGCGTGTTCAACGATGACGGAAAGTTTGGCAGTGGGGGCTTGTCTAATCGACGGAGGGTGTGCCGACAAAGTGGCATGTGCAACTTGCAGTCATTTTTCGACTGCGGAAAGGCAGTTTCGGTTTCCACTTGAACTTGGTTGTCAGCGACCGCCCACTTCTCAATGGACTGTGACGGGAGCGGGTTGTTCCATTTTGAGCAAAGACGGCGTTGGGCATAATGTCACGCACGCAACTTTAGGAAAAGTCATTGATTATGGCATTAATGATATGAATAATATGGGCTCGGCAATGGCTCCTGCGGCAGCCGACACCTTGCGAAATTTGTTTAATGACACAAAAACGAAGCCCAGTGATTATGACCTTATTGTGACGGGCGATTTGGGGAAATTAGGCTCTGAAATTCTCATTGATTTGATGGAAAATTTTGGCTTTAAACTTGGGCAAAATTATACCGATTGCGGACAGATAATCTATACAAACAAAGAAAAATCATTTATGGGCGGAAGCGGTTGTGGGTGCAGTGCCAGCATTATTAATTCATACATTTTGTCTAAACTTGACAGTGGAGATTATAAAAAAATAATTTTGATGTCGACAGGTGCTCTCGTCAGCACAACTTCCACTCAACAGGGCGAAACAATTCCGGGCATTGCTCATGCTGTGGTGGTTGAAAAAGGGAAGTGAAATGGATATTTTTTTAAAATATTTGATTGTGTTTGGAGTGGGCGGAACGGTGTGTTTTTTGGCTCAAATTTTGATTATTAGGACTCGAATGACTTCGGCAAGAATTCTCGTTTTGTTTGAACTTATCGGCGTTTTTTTGCAAGCAATTCAAATATACGAGCCAATAAAGAACTTTGCAAACGCAGGAATAACTGTTCCAATCGTTGGGTTTGGGGCAAGCCTCGCCAAAGGTGCTATGGATTCTATAAAAGAATTTGGCATTTTGGGCATTTTCAACGGTGGAGTCACGGCGACATCGGCTGGGATTACAGCCGCGGTCGGGTTTGCCTATTTCTTTGCCCTCATTTTTAAAGCAAGAAGCAAAAAATCTTAAAAAATTAAGAAAAATGTCTTTTTTTAAAGTTTTTTTTAAATTTTTGTTATTTTTTTGGAATAGAAAAAATATATATTTATGTGTGTGATGATGAAATAAATTC
>SAAW01000036.1 GCA_009929275.1 Clostridia bacterium | reverse complement strand
GTCACACGGAGAAAGTTTTTTGGAACTATTTAAAAATAAATTTAAAGATGGAATTTTTTTACTCGATGAACCAGAATCCGCACTTTCACCTGAAAGGCAATTAGCATTAATTTCCATTTTAAAAGAAACATCTAAAAATGGTTGTCAGTTCATAATCTCGACACATTCGCCTCTTTTGATTGCCGTTCCAGATGCTAAAATTTATGAAATTGATGAAGGGAAGTTTGTGGAAAAAGACTACAAAGACACCAAACAATTTTTCTTGTATAAAACTTTTTTGGACAACCCCGAAAGATATTTAAAACATCTATAAATTTTTTTGAAGAAATTTTTGGATAATAATATCTTAAAATAAAACTAAAAAGCAAACAATTAGATTGCAAAAACGGGCAATGTTATCTATAATGATAGCACTATGGAAAACAAATTTGAAAACATCAGGAATTTTTGCATAATTGCACACATTGACCACGGCAAAAGCACTCTTGCCGACAGACTTATTGAAATGACAGGCACTCTTTCCAAGAGAGAACTCACAGAACAAGTGCTTGATAGTATGGATATTGAACGTGAAAGAGGCATTACAATCAAACTGACCCCCACTCGAATGTTTTATAGTCATAACGGCGAAGAATACACTTTGAACCTAATCGACACCCCCGGGCATGTGGACTTCACCTATGAAGTTTCGCGTTCTCTCAGGGCGTGTGAGGGGGCTATTTTAGTCGTGGACGCAACACAAGGAGTGGAAGCCCAAACTCTTGCAAATGTCTATCTTGCGCTTGAAAATGACTTAACAATCATTCCTGTCATAAACAAGATTGACCTTCCCAGTGCCAGAGTGGAAGAAACAAAAAAAGAGATTGAGGACATTATCGGGCTTTCTTGCAAAGATGCCCCTTTAATTTCAGCAAAAGACGGCATAAACATAGACAAAGTGCTTGAAAGCATTGTGAAGAACATTCCTTGCCCAAAAGGCGACGTCAAACAACCTCTGAAAGCACTGATTTTTGACAGTTATTATGACAATTTCAAAGGTGCTGTGAGTATGGTGCGAGTTTTTGACGGCGAAGTGAAAGTTGGCACAAAAATCAAAATGATGAGAACTAATATCGTGTATGATGTGACAGAAGTTGGTGTTTTTACACCAAGTCCAAGACCCATTGCTCATCTGCGTGCAGGTGATGTGGGATATGTTTGTGCCAGCATAAAAAACATTTCTGAAACAAAAGTGGGCGACACCATAACTTATGCTGAAAATCCAACAAAAGAGCCACTTGCGGGCTATAAAGATGTGAAACCAGTTGTCTATTGTGGAATATTTTTGTCCGACGGTGCAAGATATAACGACCTCAAAGATGCTCTTGAAAAATTGAAACTAAACGACGACTCAATCCGCTATTCACCCGAAGTTTCCACTGCTCTTGGCTTTGGATTCAGGTGTGGATTTTTGGGACTTTTGCACCTTGAAATCATCACAGAAAGGCTGGAAAGAGAGTTCTCGCTTGAAATCATCACCACATCTCCAAGTGTGAGTTACAAGGTGATTAAAACAGACGGAACTATGATTGAAGTTTCCAATCCTTCCACTCTTCCAGTGGCAAATGACATCAAAGAAATTGAAGAACCAATCGCCAGTGTTTCCATTTTCACTCCGCCAGAATATGTTGGGAACATTATGGAACTTTGCCAAAACAAAAGAGGAATTTATCTTGATATGCAATATTTGGACACCAACCGTGTTAAACTTTCCTATGACATTCCATTAAATGAGATTGTCTATGACTTTTTTGACGGCTTGAAATCTCGAACGAAAGGCTATGCAAGTATGGACTATTCCATTGATAAATATAAAAAAAGCGACCTTGTCAAACTTGACATCTTGCTAAATAACGAAAAATGCGATGCTTTAAGCACGATTGTTCACAGGAGTGAAGCATATGATAGGGGCAAAAAACTTGCTGAAAAACTAAAAGAAGTTATTCCACGGCAAATGTTTGAACTCCCAATTCAAGCCTGCATTGGCGGGAAAGTGATTGCAAGAGAAACAGTGAAAGCAATGCGAAAAGATGTGCTTGCAAAGTGCTATGGTGGCGACATTAGTAGAAAAAGAAAACTGCTTGAAAAGCAAAAAGAAGGCAAAAAGCGTATGCGACAGGTGGGCAGTGTGGAGATTCCAAGCGACGCCTTTATGACCATTTTAAAACTTGACTAATATGAAAAAACTTTCAATATACATTCACATTCCATTTTGTCACAACAAAAAGTGCAACTATTGCGACTTTGTTTCTTTTTGCGACATTGATAACAAGCAAGAAATCTATGTTAAAACCCTTTTAAAAGAGATTAAAATGCGTGCAAAAACGCTTAAAAATGAATGTGAAATAGCAACAATTTTCATTGGTGGCGGAACTCCAAGTGTGCTTTTGGGAAGTCAAATTGGGGATATTTTAAAAACATTGAAAAAACATTTTAGAGTGTGCGAAGATGCAGAGATAACAGTTGAAGCAAACCCAGACAGTTTGACCGAGCAAAAACTGAGAGATTATCTTATGTTTGGTGTGAACAGGTTGAGCATTGGCGGGCAGACAATGAATGACAAAATTTTGAAAATCATTGGCAGACAGCACACTTCAAAACAACTCAAAAATGCTATTTTGCTTGCAAAAAAGGTGGGATTTTTAAACTTAAATGTGGATATGATGATTGGACTTCCAAAGCAAAGAATTTGCGACGCAAGAAAAATGTTAAACTTTTTGATTAAGCACAAAGTTCCGCACATATCTTGCTATTCTCTCATTTTGGAAGAAAACACTCCTTTGTGGAAAAGTGTGAAAGAAAAGAAAATATTTCTTCCAAAAGAAGAAAAAATTTTACAAATGTATGATTTTGTTTATAAAAAATTGAAATCGAAAAATTATTTTCGTTATGAAGTGTCAAATTTTGCAAAAGAAAATTTTGAATGTGAACATAACAAAAACTATTGGGAAATGGGCGAATATCTTGCTTTTGGCGTGGCGGGGCACTCTTTTTTGAACGGGGAAAGATTTGAAAATACAAGCAATTTTGAAGATTATGTAAAGAAAATTCAAAAAGGCGAATTTGCAGTGATAAAGTGTGAAAAAATATCTCTGCTTGAGCAAAAAGAAGAAAGTATTATGCTTTCTCTTCGCACGAACAAAGGCATAAATCTTGTGGATTTTAACAAGAAATTTTCGTGTGATCTTTTAAAAGATAAAGAAAAAGAGATTGCTTTTTTGTCATCTCACAAATTTATAGACATTGAAAATGGCACCCTAAAAGTCAGTGAAAATGCCTTTTATATTTCAAACAGCATTATTGCAAAACTTGTGTAAAAAATTATTTTACTGCTATTTTTTAAAAAAATATTATTTTGAACTTCAAAATGTTTGACATTCAAAATATCATATGTTAATATAGCCGAGTTATGAAAAATATTTCAAATGAATTAAACGAATTTTTTGTTGAATGTTTTAATGATATTCTGCGAGAGGAAGAAAGGGCTTTGGCTAAAATCTCAAGAGGGAAGGTTTCGGTTAAAGAAGTCCACCTCATTGAAGCCATCTATAAAGCGCAAAAGCAAGGGGACATAACTCTTGGCAACATTTCAAAAATTTTAAATGTGTCGCAAGGCACTTTGACTGTTGCTGTGACTGCTCTTGAAAAAAAGGGCTATGTGATGAGAATTCAGAACCCTAATGACAGGCGGTCCTATTCTCTTTCTTGCACAAAACTTGGCGAACATATAAACGAACTTCATATCAATTTTCACAAGGATATGATTGCAGATGTTGTGAAACATCTTAATGTTACTCAAACAGAAATTTTGGCAAATTCACTTAAAAAATTGCATATATTTTTTAAAACAAGAGAAAACAAGGAGTAAGAAAATGAAATTAAGAATTTTAACAGACACATCAAGCGGAATTCAGCCTGAACTAGCAAAAAAATTAGATATTGAACTGACTCATATGCCAATAATGTTTGGCGAAGAAGAATTTATTGACGGAGTTACCATTTCACCAAGTGAATTTTATGACAGACTTGAAAACGGCAAATTGATGCCAAAAACAGCACTTATAAACACTCAAACTTTTGTTGATATTTTTGAAGATGTTAAAAACAAGAATAAAGAAATGATTGTTTTTGCAATCTCAAAGCATCTTAGTGCAACTCACATAAACGCCCTTCAAGCAAAAAAAGAAGTTGGCTATGACAAAATTTACATTGTTGACACTCTTCAAACCACAACCCCACTGATAGCACTTGTTTTGGAAGCAATAAGAATGAGAGAAGAAGGCAAAAGTGTTGAAGAAATCTATCGAATTTGTGACGAACTAAAAACTAAAATCAAAATTGGTGCGATTGTTAGAACTCTTAAATACCTTCACGCAGGTGGCAGGTTGTCAACTGCAAGTGCAACCATTGGAACAATGTTAAACTTGAAACCAATAGTATCAATTGTTGATGGAAAAGTTGTGAATATTCATAAGTGTGTGGGGCTAAAAAGTTCTTTTGCATTCATTAAAAAGACATTTTTGTCTGAAAATACCGACAGAACAAAACCAGTCTATTTTTGCCACACAAACAACCTTTTAGAATGTCAACAACTAAAAAATACTTTTATAGAAGAAAAACTAATTGACGGCGGAACTTTTGATTTTGGCGCAACTGTGGCAAGTCA
>SAAW01000035.1 GCA_009929275.1 Clostridia bacterium | reverse complement strand
GGTATCGCAAAAACTATGCTTGGTTCAAAGGAACAAGTGGTGGCAATCCGCACGATAAATGGTCAAATGGTGCTAAACACAATGTTTTTTAAGGACGAAATTCAGCGCTCACCTGCGAATATAGAAGGTCAAAATATTAGCGAAAAAGAGTTGTCCCTTGCGCGCATTATCATAGAAAATATGAGTAGCAAATTTGAGCCCGAAAAATATAAAGACGAGTATCGCGAGCGCGTTTTGGGGGCAATAAAATCTAAAATTAAAGGCAAAAAAATTACCGCACCACGCGAAGAATATGCTGAATATGGCAACATCGTGAACCTTATGGAAGCCCTACAAAAATCCGTCCAACAAACTCCAAAGAAATCCAAAAAGTCAAAATCTTCCGCTTCCCGTAAATCCTCTAAAAATTCAACATCAAATCAAGGAGAGAGAACGCTTTCAGAAGTTTTTTTAAATTCCTCAAAATCCGCAAAATCCAATTCACAAATTCCCGTAAAAAAGAAAAAATCTAGCGAAAAACAAGTCAAAAGTTTGTCTTCTCGCTAGATATTTTTAAAATCTATATTTACTAAATTATTCCAAGCGGGACTAGTGTTACTAGTAAGATAATGTTCAAAGATATTATGCTCCCTAAAAATATTTTTTGAAATTTTGGACTTCTGTCCGGGACCAAAAATGCCGCAAGAAAGAAAGGAATATACACCGTGAGGAAGACAGGAATAGCACCCCACCATGGATACACCCAAATGAAAGCAGGCGTAGAGGCAAGGAAAATCTCAATCAGAGAAAACATAAGAGCGTTCGCAATTGCGAAGAACCAACGGTTGTTTATCCCAAGAATTTTTGCGTATTTGTCTTTTAACAAAAATTTGCTCGTTATAATGCCTGCCACCGCAAACATCATCGAAAGTTCCCAACTTACACCAATAAGGAGAATATATGAGGTGCTCTCTGGCGAAACCGTCCAAAGCGCATATCCCGAAATGTGGGCAATAATAGCATTAATAATTTCATATAACCAATGGACCGAATAGAGTGATAATCCAGCCACAATAGCCTTGTAATTTTTGTTTTTAATTTCGACAGCATAAACATAGATGACAAATGCAAGAAGAGCAATGAAAGTCCAGTTGAAATTTGCCATACTTCTCACAGAATTGTTCGCCAAATCGGCAAGAGTTTTATAAATTCCATTTCCAAATAACATTTTAACCTCCACCAAACTATACAGAAATTATACACAAAAATTATAAATTATAAAATAAATTTAATGAATATTAATTATCTTTTATTTTTTTTGTAAAATTTGTATTAACTTTATTAGTACTTTTTTCAAAAGGTTTAGAAAAATCTTTCTTTGTCTTTTTATCTTTTATCTTTTCCGTGTTTGAAAAATTATTTTCTTTCTTTTTAAAAAATTTATTTTCTTGTCTAAAAGGCTTGTCGTCTTTATTAAAACTTTTTTCTTGTCTAAAAGGCTTCTCAGTTTTGCTATAATTTTTTTCTTTTCTTTCAAAAGTTTTATAATCTGTTTTCTCAAAACTTCTTTTTTCTTTTTGGGCTGGGTTTTTAAAATTATTATTTTGTCTTTTTGTCCCAAATGTTTTTTTCCCAAAATTAGAAAATCTTTTTTGAGGGCGTTTTTCGCTCTTTTCATTTTGACTTTCTGCTGTAGATTTTTCTGTTATGGAAAGGTTTATTTCTTGAATGTTTGACTCTGTTTGTTTTTCATATTCCCTTAATGTTTTAAGCTGAAGATTGCTTGTTATTATTGTCATAGAATTGCCGTTTTTGCCAATTCTTGCAGTTCTGCCTATTCTGTGAATAAAATATTCAACATTTACAGGGACATCAAAATTGATGACATATTCGACATCATTTATGTCAAGTCCGCGTGCCGCAACGTCACTTGCAACAAGGATTTCAACCTTTCCAAGTTTAACACTATCAATAACTTTTTTTCTTTGAGATTGCTTTAAATCTCCGTGGAGAGGGGTTGCGTTGTGCGAATTATCATTCAAGTAAGTAGCAATTGTGTCCGCCATTCTTTTTGTGTTTGAAAATACGATGGAAAGTTTTGGTTTCTTTGTGTTTAAAATTTCAAGCAAAGCCTCTTTTTTGCTATTTTTATTAACAACAACATAATATTGGGAGAGATTTGCTAGACTTCTGTTTTCGACCCCAATTTCAATCTTTACTGGATTGTTTTGATAGTTTTTTGTAATTTGTTTTATGCTTTCAGGGTATGTTGCGCTAAAAAGCAAAGTTTGCCTTGTTTTTGGAGTTGATTTTAATATTTTTTCAATGTCTTCTTTAAACCCCATATTAAGCATTTCGTCGGCTTCGTCTAAAACCAGAGTCTTTATAGACTCTAATTTCAGTGTTCTTCTTGACATATGGTCCATAATTCTGCCCGGAGTTCCAACAATAATTTGTGGTTTTCTTTTAAGGGCAATAATCTGTCTGTCAATTGAACTTCCTCCATAGACAGGCGCAACTTTTATGTTTTCTAAAAATCCCAAAATCTTTTTTATTTCATCTGTAACTTGCAGGCAAAGTTCTCTTGTGGGGCAAATAATTAAAGCCTCCACATTTTCTGCATATTTATCTACATTTTGAATTATTGGCAAAGCATAGGCAAGGGTTTTGCCACTGCCTGTTTCACTTCGCACTATAACATCTTTTTTTTCTAAAACAATCGGAATTGTTTGTTCTTGCACTTGTGTTGTGTTTTCAAAGTTAAAACTTTCAAGCGCCTTTAAAATTTTTGGATTAAAATCCAATTCTGTGAATTTCATATATTTTTTTCCTTTTTAAATTTATAATACAAATAGTTTCTATCAAAATGGCTTTATTATTTATTATCCATTTTATCTAAAATCTTTTGTTTAAGTTTTTCATATTCTTCTTTGGTTATAACGCCTTTTTCTTTCTTTTCAAAAAGTAAATCAAGTTCGGTTATGCCTTGTGAGATTTCACTTTTTTCGTTATCATTAATATTGCTTTTTACTGAATCTGTTACATATGGTAATAATGCGCAAATCCCAAATGGAAATGTTACTATTAAAATGTAGATTGCCCAACCTAAATTAAGTTTTGATGTTAATGTTTTTTCAAATTCAGTGTCGCTTAAATTCGTCATATCTCTCATTTTAGTTCCGCCCATAAATAAGAACACTGAAAGTGGAATGGTGATAATGCCAAAAATAAAAATTACACCAGTTATTATTGAAACAACATAAGAAACAATTAATAAAGTCTTTTTTGTGCTGATTGTCATCTTTTAGTCCCTCCTATATATAGGATATAGCATTTGAGGTAAAATTAAAAGAAAAATATTATAATTTTTATTTTTATATAATTATAATTACAAAAATCCGATGCTTTTAATTTGGAGATTTTTGTTAAATTTTGTAAAATTATAAAACAGAAGTTGTTTTATATAAATATAAAATGGAGGGAGAAGATGAGTTTATATCAAATTAGAGTCGAAGACATAAACAACAATATTGTGGAACTGGAAAAATATAAAGGTCAAATTCTTTTAATTGTAAACACTGCAACAAAATGTTTTTTTACACCGCAATATGACGGACTTCAAGAACTATACAATAAATTTCATCACTATGGTTTTGAAATTTTAGATTTTCCTTGCAATCAATTTGCAAAACAAGCGCCAGCCTCTATTGAAGAGATAAATAGGTTTTGTGTTGAAAAATTTGACACTTCTTTCCCAAGATTTCAAAAAGTGAATGTAAATGGTGATGATGAATCTATACTTTTTACATATCTAAAAAGACACCAAAAAGGTTTGTTTTGCAAAAAAATTAAGTGGAATTTCACTAAATTTTTAGTTGACCAAAAAGGCAAAGTAATAAAACGCTATTCGCCATTTGTAAAACCAAACAAAATTGCAAAAGACATTGAAAAATTATTTCTAGAAAACAAAAGATAAGGAGAGTAAAATGTTTTTAGCTTTTAAAGAATTAAAATATTCTAAAACAAAATTTGCACTAATAATTTCTGTTATTGTTCTAATCAGCTATTTAGTTTACTTTTTAACTTCTCTTGCATATGGGCTTGCGTCTTCCTACACAAACGCAATAGAAAAATGGCAGGCAAACGAAATAGTTTTGACAGTGGACGCAAACGATAACATGATGATGTCATATATGACTCAAGAAAATTTTGATGCGATTTCAACAACGGGTGAAAAAGCAAAATTGGGACTTTTCCCTGCTGTTATAAGCAATCCTTTGGCTGAAAATATTCTTGAGTCAAGGGTTGACGTGTATTTTTTTGGCATAGAAAATGATAGTTTTTTAAAGCCCTATGAACTTGAAAATCTCACTTTAACTGGTAATAAAGTTATTGTTGATGAAAAACTAAAAAAAGAAGGATATAAAATTGGAGACACTTTTGCTGTAACTGGAAGTGAAAATCAATTTGAAATTATAGGGTTTTCAGCAAAAAGCACATATCAAACAGCGCCTGTTGTATATATGAGTCTTGATTCATGGCAAGAATATCGATATGGCACTTTAAACACCCCAGATTTGTTTAGCGGAGTTGTTGTTCGTGGGCAAATAGATAATTTGCCAGAAGAATTTTTAAGTTACACAACAAGCAAATACATTTCAACTTTACCAGGTTACACCGCGCAAGTCTTAACATTTTCTGTTATGATTGGTTTTCTAATTATAATAACCGCATTTGTTTTGGGTATATTTATTTACGTCTTAACCATTCAAAAAACAAGTATGTTTGGAGTTATGAAAGCACAAGGAATTTCTAATGGATACATTGGCGGG
>SAAW01000003.1 GCA_009929275.1 Clostridia bacterium | reverse complement strand
AAAATTCTTTTTTCTTCCAATAATTCATTATTTGAAGAATTTTTAGCAGGTTGTGTAAAGTTATTATCATAACATCTACCCAAACCTCTTCCTGTTCTTGGACCTATTCCGACAGGTCCAGTTCCATCTCTTCTTGGCATATTCTTAATCTCCTTTTATTTAGTTTATGACAAATGTCAATAACATATTATAATAGTTTTAGACATATGTCAACAATTATTTCTATGATTTTTAAAATAATTTAAATTTTATGTTTAGCAAAAAATATATAATAATAAATAAAATATAAATGTATAAAAATAAAAAACAAATAGTGGTGATAAATTTAGTTATTTATAATGAAACAGTATGGAAATATTTACCAAGAATTAGAGCCATTTAGACCGCCTTAAAACGCATTTTCAAAAAAATGATAACAAACACAACTTAACTTTTTGGTTCAGTGTGTCCTCATGTTCAAAAATAAGTTTAGCTCCATAAAATTATTAAAAATTTATAAAAAATTAAATCCCTTCAAATATCCCAAAAGCACTACAAATAAAGGGATTTAAGGCTTGGAACTGGCGTCGGGAATTAAACCCGCGATCTCGTGCCAACCAAGCACGTGCTATACGACTAATCCACACCAGTATAACATAGTTTTTGACATTTTTTATTTTGAGTTTAAATTGTTTTGCCCGTGTTGTCATTACCAAAAAAACCAAAGTTCTTTGATAGAATTTGATACACTCCGTTACATATTGCTAATATTCTAGCAACTCAATAATTACTATTTACCACACAATTTGCAACTGATTTGTAACAATGTGTATCAAAAGGGATAGTTTTATATATGTTCTTGCCAAAATGTTACAAATTTTATCTGTCTAAATCGATTTGCAAGCATGTCCAATATTGTATTTTTTAATAAATACAGAAAAACTTTATAATACAAATAGTTGACAAATTTTGATAGATTATATATAATGAAATTACCTATAAAGAGTGTGCGAGGGACAGCCCCGTTGACCACACAGCAACCTACCCAAAGGCAAGGTGCTAAAGGCTGACCGATGGGAAACATTATAAATGATTTTATGATCCTATCGGTAACGATGGGATTTTTTGTTATAAGAAAGAAAAAAAGGAAGGAAATATGAGAAAAGTATTAACAAGTGAATCAGTTAACATAGGACATCCAGATAAAACTTGCGACACCATTGCAGATGCATTTCTTGATGCCGCATTAAGACAAGATCCAGATAGTCAAATGGCAGTTGAATGTGCCATTAAAAATAACAAATTGTTTATATATGGCGAAGCAACTACAAAGGCTAGTATTGATTATGATAAAATTGCAAAAGACATATTAAAAGACATTGGTTATGATTGTGAATTTGACATCATAAAAGAGATATCAATTCAAAGCCCAGACATCAATCAAGCGGTAGTTAAAAAAGAATTATGTGCAAACGATCAAGGTATGGTTTATGGTTATGCAACAGATGAAACGCCAGAATTTATGCCATTACCAATTGTAATTGCACATAAACTTATGAAAAGATACGAAAGTTTTAGAAGAACTCGCCAAGACTTTTTTGCTGATGCAAAATCTCAAGTATCAATCATTTATGATGATGACAAACCTTGTGCAATAGGGACAATCCTTATGAGTGTTTCGCACTCTGAAAAAATCACTAAAGAAGAGATAAGAAACTTGATTTGTGAAAAAATAATATCACCTATTCTTTCTCAGTATGCACACTTAATCGGCAATGAAACAGAACTTATTGTTAATCCTAGTGGCAAATTTACTATTTGGGGATCATTTGGCGATAGTGGTTGTGTTGGCAGAAAAATTGTTGTTGATACATATGGTGGTGTTGGAAGAGTTGGAGGCGGATGTTTCAGTTCAAAGAATGCAACCAAAGTTGATAGAAGTGGCGCTTACTACGCAAGATATGTTGCAAAAAACATCGTCGCACACGGCTATGCTCACAAATGTGAAATACAAGTTGCTTATGGAATAGGACTAGCCGAACCAATAAGTATTAACATTGAAACTTTTGGAACAAATCTAAAACTGATAGATGAGATTGAAAATTACGTTAAAACTAATTTTTCTTTTAGGCCAAGCAATATAATAAAAGAACTAGACTTATTAAAACCAATTTATAAGTCAACCGCTTGCTATGGACATTTTGGTAGAAGTGAATTTAGTTGGGAAAAGATAAAAAAATAAATTTATAATAAGTTATTACCTTTTATCAAAAAAATATAATATAAAATTGCGAAGATGTGTTCTACGTAAAATAATAGATTTGATATATATTTACCCAAAGAAGATATGAAAAAATTTAACAACTATAATAATTTAAACATAATTTTACAAAGTTTTTAATTCAATCGTTTTACATTTATTGCTCTGCACAATAAAAAAATAATACGAACTGTGAAAAGCCTTTACTATTGGCATTTTATTCTAACAATTATTTTGGAGTTAATAATACTATAAATAATGAGAAGTTTAATACAAATGACTTTACAAAAAATAAAAAACTAAAAAATAATACTCTAACTAGAAAACTTTACGATTACGTTATTGCTTTAATATATATTTTTTACAAAATCTTTATTTACTTTATGTTCAAAAATATCTTTAAAATATGTAGATTGGATATCACTTCTATAATTTATTTTGTAATGCTATTTATCCAGTTATTAATTAATTCTTCATAAAGATCTTCTTTATCTCTCCACCACTGACTACAAACAAATTCTTGTCCTAAAGTCCATCTCGTCCAGTATCTGGTATTCCCTGCAATAATTGTATCTTTTTTATTATCACATAGTAATGGAAATTGTATTCCAAATGCCTTTTTTGAGTATTCTTTATTATGAAGCCTTTCTATTTCATCTTCAGTTAAGAGATTGTTTTTCATTAAAAATATTAGAACTCTTTTTATCCACTCTTGTATAGACTCATTTTCTTCTCTAATAAAGGATTTATTTTCATAAATAAAAAAAGTTGATTTTTTTATACCCCCATTGTTTATTTTTATTGTTTCTTTTTTTCTACTTATATTAATATCAATTTCATTAACCACTTCTTCTGGATATTCAATTAATAATAGCTCCCTTACATGTTTTATACAGTTAAAAGAACAAAGAAAATCTTGCTTTTCAACAAATTCTTTTTCTCTTGTTTTCGATTCTAATTGCTTACAACAAAAATCATCAAAATTTTTCTTAGAAAAATTATCTTTATATAATTGTTTCATAAGTTCAATGCCAAGATTATTATCTTCATTAAGCCTTAATTCACATATATTTGTTGGAGGTTTATTATTATCGATTTTATCATAATAGAGTTGTAATGTATTTCCGAATAAAAGTCCAAAAGTCAATTTTAGTTGCCTCATATATGAAATTAATTGCTTTGCATTTTGTTCTTTTATCCCTGCCATATATTTCTTTAATTCTACACAGATCATTTTTTCATTATTTTTGGAAAGAATAATATCTGGAATACCAAAATGAGCTGAACCAAATTGAATAGAAGGTCTTGATATTTCGTTTTTATATTTTTTCCAAATTTAATATTATCTATTGTTACTTTTATATCAAAAATAAAGACTTTAATTAAATTAATAATCTTATAGCTTTTAAAATCATTTGTTTTGTTTTTAGTTTTTTTCGTGCTCTTTTAAATTCCTTAGATTCTATATAATCTTTGGATAAAATATTTTCAACATCTAAATTAAAGACTTTCTTAACATTATCTATATAATTAAAATATATAATTTCAGCTTCTTTCTCTTTTAATTTAGACTTTGGGAAATCACTTATTATTTGTCGTCTCAGTTCTAAACTTTGAATAGGGAAAGCCTTACCAACTATAAAAGATGCATTATTAAAATATCTATATGTAGCAACAATTTTGTTTAGATAAATTCCACCATACTTTTTAACATATTCATAGTTAAAATAGTGATCGCATGATGGGAAAGTGTCCTCCTTGTAGCCTCCCAACTCTAAAAATCCAATTCTATTATATATAGCGGTTAGTGTAGAAAATTGAAATAAACTATGAAAAATCGATTCAGGAGTAATTTTGTGTCTAATGTTCTGAAACACTGAATTTAATATCCTTTTAACTACTGATTTTACAAAACTAGGATTAAATTCGAATTTTTGTTTCATCTCCTCAGTACTATAGCTATAATTTAATTTAGCGAGAAATAATCGTGAACCTTTTAAAACTTTTGATGCAGCTTTTAAAAATTTTTCATGAAAATAATCGTCATCATGAAGCATAGTTACGTATTTACCCCTTGAAAGCAAGAAACATTGATTCCAATTAGCAACCATTTTTAAATTTTTCTTATTTTTATAGTATAATAATTTATTTGTTGAGTATGAATTAATTAATTGCTCTGTTTCAGTGTTTGTGTCAAATATAGGATCATCATCAACTACGATTATTTCATAATCATCAAAGTCTTTTTGAGCAAGCACGCTGTCAATTGATTCTTTTAGTAGATTAGCTCTCTTATAAGTTGGTATAACAACTGAAATCAGTGGAGCTGGTCAACATAAAATCCCCTTTCAATAGTTTTGAGTTTGTAACTACATTATTCATTATTTTTCCCTTTTAATTAATATTGTTTTTAATTGTATCATTGTTTTTTTTGATACATGCAGATACAATAACAGGAACAAAATTGTTTATCTTTTTCTTTTTTAAGTCATCTATTGTTCGTGACATTTTTATTTTCTTCTTAAAAGTATATCATAAAATATTAATAATACAAATTAAATTAGAAAGTTTGATATTTGGTGTAAAGTTTTATTCTTATTTACAAGAATAGAACTTAATTTTTTATATTCAGAAAATTTTGTTTTATTCTTAATTATAATTAAGAAGAGAAAAATAAAAAAGAGTATTCAAAAATATTTGCGAGCACGAAGAATACATATTTCCGACCTTGTTCGCTTGACTGGACAATCAGACACAATCTATCAAGCATCAGAGCGTGGAGATAAAATAATGGTTGAAAGTGCTAAAAATTTGTGCAAGGGTTTGGGGCTGAATTACAACGAATATTTTGACACAATAACCACTGAAAGACCTTATGCAAAAGAAACATTAATCAAGCATAAAAGAGTGCTAAGTGTTATTTTGGCGACAGCAAAAAGGCAAAGGCTGGTTGAACACAACTTTGCATCAAGCGAATATATTTTGCCAATAACAGGCACGAAAAATGAAGTGCGAATTTTAAACGATAAAGAAGCAAAAATCTTCTTAGAAGAACTTAACAAAGATGAAAACATAAGGCGAAAAACATCACTTATGATTGCCTTGTTTATGGGGCTTCGCCGTGGAGAACTCTCTGCCCTTGCTTGGCAAGACATAGACTTTGAAAACAAAACAATGAAGATTTCAAGGTCACTTCTTGACACGGCAAGATTTGGCAAAATATTCAAAGAGCCAAAAACTGAAAATTCAAAAAGAGTGATTACTATCCCCGACACACTGATGAGACAACTGGTTGAATACAAAACTTGGTGGGACGAAAGGAAATTCTTGTTTGGCGATGTATGGAAAGATGCGTGGCTACTCTTTACCAACGATGACGGCGAAGTGACCGCCCCTGGCACGCACATTGTGTGGCTACACAAAATTCTTGCACGAGCAGGCTTGCCAAAGGTCACTTTGCATTCAATCCGCCACACAAATATAACCTTGCAACTTATTGCAGGCGTAGACATAAAAACCGTGTCCGTTCGTGCAGGTCACGCCAAAGCCAGCACCACCTCAGACTTTTACAGCCACTTTATAAAAAACTCGGACATCAACGCATCACGAGTGTTGGATAAGTTGTTCACAAATTAATCCTAGTGTTTATTTACTCATAATCTTCAAAAAAAATTCTGATTTGTCATCAATTTCCTTAATAGCAAATTTATGATATAATTAAATTATGAGTGTAAAGATGATAAAAGTAGACAAGCCTCAAAATTGGCCTCAAAATCAAAGAGAGGCTAAATTAAACAATGTTTTGTATGCAGTTAAAAAATTCCAAGGAGAACCTAATTATGCTAACAAAGAAATTGTATTATCGTTAATAACGGAAATTGATCCAAATCAACATGACGACTTTGGATTAATGAGGATTTCGGATTATGAGATTGCAATAATTAACGAATTGTATTTTTATGCTACAATACTAAATTTAGCTGGATTAAAAATTTTTTTGTATAAAGAGATTACTGAAACTACTAGAATTTTTAATATGTTATCCAAATTCAATGAGAAGCCTCGAAATTTTAATGATATTGAAAAATATGCGACTTTAATTCTTCCTCTTAAGTTATTTTATATAGCATATAGAAATTTCAATTATTATAAAGAAAGATCTTTTTGTGAAGAGTTATTAGATACAATTAATAATTGTGAAGTACTAGTTAAGCAAGGCCAAATTTCTTTAGATGATATTGAGTATGCTTTTACTAACCTTATGTTTGAATTGAGTAATGCTTCAGGCATAAATACTATTCCATTTATTGAATTTGATAGAAAGGAATTGTTAAAATTATTCGATAAAGAGTTTAAGCTTATAGAAAAATTAAAAAAAGATCCTCTTAAGAGACCTCTAAAAGGTGTTTTAAAAATGACTATAAGTAATTGGATTTTAAGATCAAGAAATAGTTATGATCATTCTCCTGTTTTTAAGTGCTTATCAAATACTGCTTCAAATAGTTCAATAAAAAACAAAGAGATATGGATGAGAAATATTGAATTTCTGAATGATAAACGTGAGGGTAAAGTTATAAAAGAACTGTTTTCTAACAAAAAATGGATTAAATATGATTGGGCAAAAAATATTAAATTAGATAATCCCTATACTCTTTATGTTACTTCATTTAGCAAAAAATATCCTACTGACTCCTTAAAACATAAATATGGCAAGAATGTATATGGTTATAGGTCAGATAAAATAGCAAACATCGTAACTCCAATAATTAACATTAACGGATTTCCTCAATTTGGACAAACTTTAAGTTATGATATTATTTACAATAGAGACACGGCCAAAGAAGAAATAAATTTTTTGTTTGAGATTATTAATAAATTACCTTTGGATAATAAGGGAAAAATTATATTCTCAAATGAAATTATTGCTTATTGGTTTTTATCATTTAAAGATAAAAAGTGGGAAAATGAATATGAAAGAAGATATCAAGTATTTTATTATGATCAGTACCCTTACTTAGAATTAAATAAAGATAAAGAGTATTTGAAAATAAAGAGTACAGTGTTTTTGTTCCCAGATAACATCTCAAAAGATAATAATTGCTATGATTTTATAAAAGCAAATATTTTTGATAGATATTATGCCATAGCAACAAAGGAATTCATTCAGTGTAACGATTGCCTTAATATTGACTATGAAATATTTGGTATAGAAAATAACTACATATGTCCTATTTGTGGATCAACAAATAGTTCAAAAATTATTCCAGAAGCATTAAGAAAAAAACATCCAAATTAGGATGTATTTATAATTAATTTGGTGTTCTCGGGCAGATTTGAACTGCCGACCTCTCCCTTAGGAGGGGAGCGCTCTATCCAGCTGAGCTACGGGAACATATGAGGAGTTTTTTTAAGTTTGGGTGACTTTTTGGTGACTTTTGGAGGTTGGGTGGATTTTGGGAAAGGCGAAGTGCCCATTTATAAGGGGTTTAGGGGGCTAAATTTGGTTTGACTTCCACCTTAGGAAACCGATGCTCTATCCAGCTGAGCTACGGGAACATATAGGATTTTTGTGTAATTTTATGAATTGCAAAGAGATTAAAATATTTTATTTATGATAAAAAATTATTATAAATTATAGCACAGAATACTTTACAATGCAAGAAATTGCAAGAAAGGTTGGCAATTTACTTTTTTACAAAAAATGTTTAGCAAAGCAATTATTTGGCAATTTTTGATATGAACTTTTTTTCAAGAAATGTTTGGCAATTAACTTATTTGCAAGAAAGGTTAGCTAATTCTATGTTGAATTTTTTAATATAGATTTCAAATTTTTGGACTAAATACTTAATTAAAAAAATTTCAGAAAAAATTAATTTAAGGTTATTTCGCAGGATATTTTTTTTCTGATTTTTCTTTATAATCTCTTATTATTTTGTTGTATTCATTGAGAATTTCTTTGACGACTTTTTCGTCATCATATGTTCTATAAATTGTCTTAAACGCATTTTCTCCAATTTCTTTAAGACTTTCTCTATTGTTATAACAATATTCAATTTTCTTTGCATAATCTTCAGGGTTATTTTTTGAAAGAATCCCATTATATAAGTCTGTCATTTTTTCAGATGGTGCCATTTTTTCAAGAACTAATGTTGGCTTTTTATATGCGGCTGCTTCAACTTGAACTAGCCCAGCAGAGTCCATATAGGAAGGGAAAAGAACAAGGTCGGCTCTGGCATAATAGGCTTGCAAAAGATTCCTATCTTTTATCATTCCTGTCATTATTATGTAATTTTCAAGTCTCAATTTCTTTATCTTTTTGGAAACTGTTTTAAAATAATCTCCGTCTCCAACTAAAAAAACTTTTAATTTATAATTTTTTTCTTTTAATAAGTTTATGGCATCAATAACAAGGTCAAAATTTTTCACCTTAATCATTCTTGAGACAAAAAGCATTGTAAAAACAGACTTATCAAGGCTATATTTTTCATTAATAATGTTTTTTAAATATTCAGTGTTTTCTGGGGCTACGAAATCAATTGCATTGTTCATAATTGTAATTGGCTTTGTTATCCCAAAAGGTTTCACAAAATCGGCACAAAACTGTGAAACTGCAAAAATATAGTCTGCTTTATTTATAATTCTAATTAAATGTGATGTCACTGCGTTTGAAAGTGTTTCAGATTTTAAAAAATCTTTTACTTCGGGTTTGAAAATACTATGAATTGTTGCGACCACAGGAATTTTTAATTTTTTCCCTATTTTAAAAGCATAATTCATAAGATTTATAGGAGAATGGCAATGAATTATGTCAAAATTACCTTTTTCTATAGTGTCCCTGAAATGCTTGTCAAACTGTGGATATGCAATTCCGTCGGTTGTGATAAGATTGTTAAAGCCCTTACATCGAATAATCTTATATGGCCTTTCGGGGTCAGTATAATTTTTTGCCTTAATTGTGCCAACTGTTACATCGGCGAATTTACTAAGTGCAATGCTGGACTTGTCCACAACAGTGTTAACTCCTCCAACGACTGGATAATATGTGTCAATTAAGTTCAAAATCTTAATTCTTTTTTCTTTTTCCATAATTAACCTTACTTAATTTTAGTCTATCATTTGTAACTTTTATTGTAAAGAATTATCATAATAATGATAATCAAAGATTTTTTTCTTGAATTTACTCTATATCTTTCTCTTTTTTAATAAGTGACAGATAAATATTTTCAAAGTCTCTCTCATCAAATATTTTTGGAACAGGATAGAGAGGATTGGCTTCTTTATATGCTCGCTTCACAAGTTTTGGAAGGTCCTCTTTTCTAAGTTCTTCGATATAGTTTGGGACGTTATTTATCTTGTTTAATTCTTCAATCAATTTTATAAATTTCTCTGTCTTTTCTTGTTTAGTATATCCACTAAATGTTCCAAGATGGTCGCAAATTAAACTTATTTTATTATATATGCACTTGCCATAATATCTTAAAACAACGGGCAAAATGATTGCGTTTGCAAGTCCGTGAGGCACTGCATATTCTCCGCCGAGAGTGTGAGCGACTGCGTGAATATTGCCGACATAAGCCCGCGTGAAAGCAAGCCCTGCTTTGAAAGACGCCATTTGCATCGCTTCTCTTGATTCTAGATTTTGTCCGTCTTCCACAGCATTTTGAATATGTTGATTAATTAATTTGATGGCATCAAGGGCGTTGCGTTTTGTTTCATGCGTGTTACTTCTGCCGATGAAAGCCTCCACGGCGTGCGTGAGAGCGTCCATTCCTGTTGTGTAAGTGAGGTTTCTTGGAAGTGACACTGTCAAACTCGGGTCGAGCACAGCGAAGTGCGGAATGAGATGAAAGTCATTGATAGCAAACTTTTCGTGCGTTTTACTGTCGGTGATGACTGCGGCAAGGGTTGTCTCACTTCCTGTTCCCGCAGTGGTTGGAATTGCGATTAAAAGTGGAAGTTTTTTGCCCACTTTTAAAAGGCCTCTCATTTGCGTGATTGTCTTTTTTGGGTTTGCGACTCTTGCTCCCACTCCCTTTGCACAGTCCATCGGAGAGCCTCCGCCTATGGCGATTATCGCCTGACAATGATTTTTTGCGTATTGTAAAAGTGCATCTTCGATGTTTTCAATCGTTGGGTTTGCAATTGTTTTGTCAAAATAGGTATATTCTATTTTTTCGTCAAATAAACTTCTAATGACAACATTTTGAAGATTGTTTTTTGTTATGCCTGCATCGGCGACAATAAGGACAGAATTAACGCCTTTCTCTTTTAAAATTTGTGGGATTTTTGCACAAGAATTTTCACCTTTTAAAAGTTCTGGCTGACGCCATGGCATAAAATTCATTGCTAATTTCATTAAAATTTGAAAAATGCGATAAAATATTTTTTTCATTTTTACCTCCATATTTATTATTTTTATTATAATAGTTTCCGCATTTTGAGACAAAGCATTTAATACAATTATCACTGTGATGAATATAAAAATATTTATATATAAATAAAATTGACTATAATTTAAAAAAAGATTATGCTTAAAGAAAATGGTTATCTGCCGAATTTAGGAGAAGATATGGATAAAAATAACACAATTCTTTTTATGGACAGCGATGAAGAACTTTGGTGGACTGAGGCTGAAAAATTAAAATGCGAGGTCATAAGTATGCCTTATGTTTTAGACGGCAAACTTTATGATTATTGGTTGGGAAAAGATTTTGATGGAAAATATTTTTTCGACAAAATGCGAAAAGGCTCTGTTCCCACCACTTGCGCCCTTAACACAGAGGACTATTTAAAATATTTTTCTCCCGTGTTTGAGAATGGAAAAGATATTTTTTACATACATTTTTCAAACAAATTGTCCAGCACATTTAAGAGTTTGGATATGGCAATTGAGGAACTTAAAAACAAATTCCCAGAAAGGAAGATTGTCTTGTTTGACACACTAAACATCTCTTGCGGTGCGGGAATGCTCGTTTGGGATATGGGGAAAATGTTTAACGAGGGAAAAGACGTTGCTGAGATTATTCAATATGGAAAAGAACACCTCAAAAATTATGCTGAGATTTTCACTGTGAGTGATTTGAAATATTTAAGACGCGGAGGCAGGCTCACTTCTGTTCAAGCATTTATGGGAGGAGTCCTCAACATTAAACCTCTGATTAAAATTACAAATGAGGGCGAACTCAAAAAATGTGCTCAGGTGAGCGGTCGCAAAAAATCACTTTCCTACCTCGTTTCTTATGTTAAAGAAAGGGCGATAGACATTGAAAAACATCAATTTATCATCTTACATGCCGATTGCGAAGATGATGCAAAATATTTTTTAAACAAACTTAAAGAAGTTTTTCCAAACATAAACGCTAGCATACAAATCATTGGACCAACAGTGGGAGCACATTGTGGACCAGACACATTGGGGATTTCATTCTATGGAAAAGAAAGATAAATTTTATTGAGTAATTTAAAAAACACAACAATTCGTTTGCTGTGTTTTTTTATTTTTTTATTTTTTTATTTTTTTATTTTTTCATTACTTTAAGATAGAATAGAAAAACTCGCTTGCTTTAACTCCGTCTATTGCACTGGACATTATTCCTCCGGCATATCCAGCACCCTCGCCAATTGGGAAAATTCCACTAAATTTTGTCTGAAAATTGTCGCCTCTAACAATTGTGAGTGGACAACTGCTCCTGCTTTCAATGCCAATCAAAAGATTTTCATCTTTGGCAAAATTGTGCAGTTTTTTGTTAAACTCGACAAGTCCTTGCTTTAAACTCTCTGTCACAAAATCTGGCAAACAATCTTTGAGTTGAACCTTAGTTATTGAAGGTCTATATGATGAAACAAACTCTGTTTTATTGTTAGAGTTTTCAATATTATTATTTTGTTTCCCAAGAAAACTGGCCACTGTTTGAGCGGGGGCAGAATATTTTTTGCCTGCAAGTTCAAAACATAATTTTTCATATTTTTGTTGAAAATAGATGCCTGAAAGAGGGTGAGAACTGCCATAATCTTCGGGCAAAACATTCACGAGAACGGCACTGTTCGCATTTTGACCATTACGCTCAAAATTACTCATTCCATTTGTGACAATTTCGCCCTCACCAGAACTACTTGCCACAACTTGTCCGCCCGGACACATACAAAAAGTAAAGACACTTCTGCCATTTTTGAGGTGAGCAACAAGTTTATAGTCTGCTGGAGGCAAAGATTTGTCATAACCTTTTCCATATTGACTTTCGTTTATATCTTGCTGATTTTGCTCAATCCGCACTCCCATTGCAAAAGGTTTTGTGTGTATTTCAAAACCAAAGTCATAGAGAAATTGAAAAGTATCCCTTGCACTATGCCCAAGAGCCAAAAACAGTGCATTTGTTTCAATATTTTTTTCTAAATTTGTTTTTAATTCTTTTATTAAAACTGATTTTATTGAATTCTTTTCTGTCACAATATTGCAAAATTTGTGCGAAAACAAAATCTCTCCACCAAGAGAAATTATCTCATTTCGAATGTTTTTCACCACATTTTTGAGTTTGTCACTGCCAATGTGAGGCTTCGCGGAAGTTAAAATTTCCTTTGGGGCTCCAAAATAATAAAATTCATTTATAACTTTTTTGCAATATGCGTTGTTTATATTTGTGTTTAACTTGCCGTCACTAAAAGTGCCTGCTCCACCCTCCCCAAATTGCACATTTGAAAATTTGTCTAATATTCCGCTTTGCCAAAAATTTTCCACATCTTTACTTCGCTCTTCGACACATTTTCCTTGCTCAATCACCATTGGTTTTAGTCCCATTCTGGCAAGACAAAGAGAGCAAAACATTCCCGCTGGACCAAACCCGACAACGACAGGACGCTTTTCACTATTTTTTTTAGGATATTCTAATTTTGAAGTGTCAAGTTCATATTTTAAGTCTAAAAAAGTTTCTTCCAAATCGTCTTTAAGAATTGCCGATACACAAAGAATTATTTTTATATTTGGCTTTTTTCTTGCGTCGATGGAGTATTTTAAGATATCCACATTTAATATGCTTTTTGGGGATATCTGCAACTTTTCTGCAACTTTTTCAAATATATTTTTTTTAGTATAATTTGGCTTTAATATAATATTATCAATTTTTATCATAAGTTTTCACCCACAATATTACCGCTTGTCCACGCCCATTGCAAGTTATATCCACCCGTTTCGCCGTCAACATCGCAAAGTTCGCCACAAACAAACAAGTTTGGGACGAATTTACTTTCTAAATTTTCACTGAGTTCCAAGAGAGGCACTCCGCCACAAAACACTTGATTGTTATCATAAGGTTCACAAACTGTGAATTCAAAATGTTTAATCAATCTTGCTATTTCTAAAATGTTATTGTCAGTCAAAAAACTGTTTTGCATCTTAAAGTTTAATTTTAATCTGTCAAAAATTTCTCTTGCAACTGCTTCATTTAAAAAGCCAATTAAAATGTTTCCGCTCAACATTTTGCGTGAATTTAAAAGTTTTATTAGTTCTTTTTCTTCTATTTTTGGAACAAAATCAATGAATACTTTACCAAAAAAATTCTTATTTCTGGCAAAATAAGTGGAGAGATTTAGCACTGCAATTCCACTAAGCCCTTTATCCTTAAACAAAATCTCACCAAATTCTTCTTTTTTTGGGTCAAAAGGGGCTATGTCTGAAGTTGCAAAAATTCTCACATCACTCACACGCACTCCACTCAATTGTTTTGTGCTTTCTTTTGTTTTAAGGGCAACTAAACTTGGAAAAAATGGCGAAAACTTTATTCCTAAGTTTTTCAAAATCTCAACAATACTATTGCCTCCTGTGGCAAGCACAATCTTTTTTGCAAAGAACTTTTCAACTCTTTTATCTTGTTCAGTTGTAACGACAAAACCCTCAAAAATTTTTTCAATGTTGATTACCTTTTTTCCAGTCAATTTTGCAATATTTTGTTCATTAATTTTGTTTTCAAACACATCAACAACACTTCTAGCTACGTTGCTAAAAGGATAGACGCGTCCGCAGTCGTCGGCTTTTATGACAAGCCCAAGAGAATTAAAAAATTTTATAGAACTTTTTTCATCAAACTTTTTTAAAAACAAATCTATGTTTTGATTGTAAAAAGAACTGTTCATATTTAGATTTGTAAGGTTACATCTTCCATTGCCTGTTGATAAAAGTTTTTTGCCAACATAAGAACCTGAATCTATTATCGCAACATTTTTTATCCGCTTTGAACAAGTGAGCGCTGTCATAACCCCGCTTGCCCCACCGCCAACTATAATTACATCAAATTTTTGCATTTTAACCATTCTTTTAAACTTTTGATAGTTGTTTTCTTCAAGGTAAATTTTAGTTAAAAACGACCTTAAAGTCAATGAATACTTAATTTTATCTCAAATTATAATATAATTTTACCACCGACCAAACATTCGAGTGTATTAATATAATCCAAATTATCACTAAATATGTGACAACTAGCCATAAACCCATTATTCGCGACCGACTGGTAGTTTTAAAAAAATGGGACTACATTCCCATTTCTTTAAGTTGACTATACTCTAATTTATCTCTTTTCCTCTTATAATGGCTAAAAAACATTGTCTTTCCATTTTCATATATAGGCTCACTATACATAACAAATTTCCAATTTTGATTTGATTTTATATCCATAAACTTGTCTTTTCCCTCAACAACTCCCATTATATTTAGTTGATAAATATTGTCCACATAATTAAAAAAATAGTCAAAAAGTTTATGCCCTAAAATGAATATATTTTTGTCTTCAAGACGTTTTAAGTAGTCAAGCAAATCTTCCATATTTGACACAATTTTTTCTTTTACACTTGAAAGTGGCGACAAAAATTCAGGCAAAACGGATTTTATATTTTCGTCAAAGATTATTTTGCAACAAGTTGGCACCGCAGAAATGTAATCCATAAATTCGTTGTCAAAAATAACCGCTTTATTCTCAAGAATTTTATCTACACTTTCCATAGTTTTAATAAAGGGTTTAAAATAGTTTAGACTTAAAATGTTTAGTTGCTCATCAACACACACAAATAAATTCATTTTAAAAACTCCTTTCTTTTATTCTACCTTAATTTCCCCTTTTATGTTAAGTAAAATAATATTTTTTAATAAAATAACTAATTTTTATAATTTATTGTTTTTTCAAAAATTAAAAAGAACCTCAAAGTTGAGGTTCTTTTAAAAATTATTTGAATGAAACTTTTATGCCAGGCCCCATTGTGGAACTGACTGAAATGCTTCTCAGATATGTTCCTTTGCTTGCAGATGGTTTTGCTTTAACAATTGCATTCATCAAAGCGTCGAAGTTTTCATATAGTTTGTCGACTCCGAAACTTGCTTTTCCAATGCCGACATGAATAATGTTTGCTTTGTCAAGTCTATATTCAACTTTTCCTGCTTTAACATCGTCAATAGCCTTTTTTATGTCCATAGTCACTGTGCCACTCTTTGGGTTTGGCATCAAACCTTTTGGCCCTAAAACTTTCGCCACACGCCCCACAAATCCCATCATATCTGGAGTTGTGATGCATACATCAAAATCTAGCCAGCCACCTTGAATTTTTGCAATGATTTCTTCTGCTCCAACAATGTCTGCTCCGTATTTTGTTGCTTCATCTGCCTTGTCGCCTTTTGCAATAACAAGCACTTTCTTCGATTTCCCTGTGCCTGCTGGAAGCACAACCGTGCCCCTAACTTGCTGATCTGCATTTTTGCCGTCAACACCAAGTTTAACATGAAGTTCAACACTTTCATCAAATTTTGCTTTTGCTGTGTTTATAGCAAGCATAAGTGCTTCTTTTGGTTCATAAATTTTTGTTCTATCAACAAGAGCGCTGATTTCTTTATATCTTTTTCCCATTATAACATACTCCTTAGTCAATCACTTCAACGCCCATACTTTTTGCAGCGCCCTCAATCATAGACATTGCTGTCTCAATTGACGCGGCATTAAGGTCTGGCATCTTGGCTTCGGCAATTTCTCTCACCTGGGCTTTTGTGATTTTTGCGACTTTTTGTTTGTTTGGAGTTGCACTTGCTTTTTCAATTCCGCATGCTTTCATAATCAAAACTGCTGCTGGTGGTGTTTTCAAAATGAAAGAAAAGGATCTGTCCTCCATAATTTTGACAACGACAGGAATGATATATCCCACTTTGTCTGCTGTTTTTTCATTAAATTCTTTTGTGAATGCAGCAAGGTTGATCCCGTGTGGTCCAAGAGTAGAGCCTACTGGTGGTCCGGGAGTTGCTTTAGCTGCTGGCAATTGCAATTTAACAATTACCTTAACTTTTTTCTCAGCCATGTTATTCTCCTCATAGCGTTGTGGTTTTAATGAATGCATATAAAATTTACATTCTCCCACATATTGTGAAAATCTCTCTTCACATAATAACTTTTCAATGTTTCCAGCGATTCATCAAAAAGATTATTACCAAATTTTACTTCTAAATCTTTCTTATCTGTGAAAAATCTAGGTCAACTGGGGTTTCTCTGCCAAACATTTCAACATTCACCTTACATTTCTTGCCACTTGCGTCCACGCTTATTACTGTGCCAATGAATGAGTTGAGTGGTCCGTCGATAACTTCAACTTTGTCGTTTGCTCTGAGATCTATGTTAACAACAACTTTCTCAAGATGAAGTTTTCTGATTTCGTCTTGTGTGAGCGCGAGAGGTCTGCCTTTTGGACCCACAAAACCTGTGATTCCGCGAGTTCTTGTCACATTGTGCCAAAGATCGTCAGCATATTTCATCTTCACTAAAAGATAGCAAGGCATCAACTTTCTGCTCATTAACTTTTTCTTGCCGTTTCGCTCTTCAACAGTCTCTTCCATTGGAATGATAATGTCAAAAATGCGATCTTCAAGGTTATATTTTTTTACAACCATTTCGAGATTTGTCTTTCCCACTTGCTCATAGCCAGAATAGGTGTGCAAAACATACCATTTTGCTTCTAAATTCTTAACGTCAATCTCGTCATTTTCTTGTGATTCGTTGATATTTTTCTTTTCTTCAAAATCCTTAACAGTATTATCATTATTTTCTTCTATAACACTTGTGTTAAGGTCTTTTTTAACGTCCAATTCTTCTGCATTTATTTTTTCTTCCATTTAAAATCTCCCGCTATAAATTTAGCCCATAAAAGCCTGGTATGGCAACCCTAAAAGAAGATCTATGCCAAACAAGACAATAGTAAAAATAATGACAACAAAAATGACAATTGAAGTCTTTTTCACGACTTCGACAAACGTTGGTTTTGTTGTCTTTTTAAGTTCGCTCCAAGCCTCTTTTAAACGCTTGAACAGTCCTGGCTTTTTCTCTTTTTTAGGCTTCTTGTTCTTTTGCTTTGCTGCTTCTATTTTTTGCTGTTCTTTCAATTCTTTTTTAGTTAAAACTTTTTCTTCTGCAAGAGTTTCTTTTTTAACTTTTTTTGTTTGGTTTGCCATTCAGCACTCCTTTAAAAACTATTTTGTTTCCTTATGCACAGTTGTTTTTTTGCAAAATTTGCAATACTTTTTAAGTTCAATCCTGTCTGGATCATTTTTTTTATTCTTATAAGTATCGTAATTTCTCTGTTTGCATTCTGTGCAGGCAAGTGTGATTCTCTCTCTCATTATGATTGTCCTTTATCAAAAAATTAACACCCCAAAACGGATGTTAACTTGTTATATCATACAAATTCTTTAAAGTCAATGAGTTTTCAAAAGAATTTGTTATGTGAAATCTTCCATTTGACTAAACGCTTTTTCAAGTTTTTGAGAACGAGTCTCTTGCTCAAATGGATTTTCTTGTGAACTTTCAGGCTTGATAAACTTATATTCAAATTCTTCAAGTGATTTCATTACTGATTTTTCAAGTTGCATAACCTCAAAGTCCAAAGCCTCTTTTGAATATACCTCAACATAATCTTCCTCGGTTAATATTTTATATTGAAAATATTTTGGGTTTATAAATTGTTTTAGATAGTCTGGATATATTTCCATAATTTGAGGATATAGGTTTGCAACTGCGATGAAGCGAACATCAAAAATAGTTTCTTTTTGTGATTTTTCATCAAAATATGGGCGGACAAAAAGCAAAGAATTGATTGCGATGCTTCCATCTTTATAACGAATAAGATTTTCTTGTTCAAATGTTTTGTAGATTTGTCTTCTGTCAAATTGTTCAATCTCTTCTTCATTTTTAAAATATTCGGTTATTCTATATATTTTCCCTTTAACTTTTCCCTTTTTATCACCTTTGTAGTGACGAAGTAAAATGTCAGTTATTTCCATAGCCTTCATTCTCTTTATGCGACTCAAAACATACTCGTCAAAAGGCATATTTTTCAAACTTTTTTTAGATGAATCATTCATAAAAACACTATCCTTTTTATCTTTAATAATAGTTTTTAAAAGATTTTAAAAGTTATTTTGTTCTCTCCATTCTTCCTTAATGCTTTCAAACTCTCTATTTAACATATTCATTGCTTTGTAAGATGCCAAAAGAAATCCAAAAGCATCATTTAATTGATACTCTTGAATATCCTCATTAAGACATTCAGAAAGAATGTTTGGAGCATATTTTCTTACAGTAGGGTAAAGCATAAAGGCCGAAACAAAGCGAGGATCTGTATTTTTTTCTTTTTTTTCAAATCTTTTATCATATGAAGGGATTGATAATAGGCTCTTAACACAAATCGTGCCATCTTTTAACTTTGCGACATTATTTTTTTCATATCCTTCACTCAATGGTCTTCTTCCTGATTTTTCTAAAATCATCTCATTTTGAAAATACTCTTCTATTCTATAATTATCACAAGCAACTGAAAAAATTTCTCCCCTATAGTCCGTCCTGACAGAAGTTGGGTCTAGTTCAATAACTTTCATTCTTTTTATTATATTTAAAAAAAATCGTCTAAATTCTATTTTTTGCTGTATATTTAATTCATCACTAATAAACATACTTCACCTCTAATCATGTTTATTATAACATAATGCAATTTTATTGTAAAGATTGAGTTTTTGAGTAAATAAAACATTATTTTTTTATTGAATTAAACTTTCTTCTTTGTTTTGATCATTTAAGTTTATTTGTTGATTTTGTTCCAAAGCATTTTTTTGTGAATTTATTTTCTTTGTATCTTTCATAGATGTATTTTTTTCAATTCTCTGTTCTTCTTGAATTGTTTCTTTTTTTTCTAAATTAGGATTTTTCTCAATCTTTTCTTTGTCAGGTTTCTTAACAATATAATCTGAAAAAGAAAATCCCGAATCTTCTTTACCTGATTCTGACATTTGAATTTTCAATTTTTCTGCAAAATTATTTGTTATATTTCCCTGCAATTTTTGTGAGTCTTTTTCTTTTAACCTTTCTGCTGAATTTGAAATTATTTTGTCAAATTCAACGTCTTGTTTTTTTGATATCTCTTCATTGCTTTTTGTTTCTTTAGTATTTGCAAAATTTGATTTTTCTATTGAAGACTTTTCGCTTGCAACATTGCTCGTTTGCAATGTCGTTTTGTCGCTTGAAGAGACTCCTTTTTCATTTGCACTTGATGTTGGTGAGGAATCAAAATCATATATTGATGAAAGCCCAATGGAAGAATTTTTCATAAGTGGAAAAGAATTTTTTGGTTTTTTCTTTTCTTCTTTTTTCTTATCTCCCTTTGATTTTTCAACAGATTTATCTTTTGATTTTGGTTTTTCTTCTTTTTTTGATTTTTGCTTAGAAGGTGATTTGGTAGTTTTCTTTTTTGCAGAATTTGAAGCACTTTTCACAGATGATTTCGAACCTGATTTTGATTTTCCAGCAGACTTTGACTTTGAGCCTGATTTTGCACCAGATTTCGACTTTGAACTTGACTTCGATTTTGAACTTGACTTCAAGCCAGATTTTGATTTACCACTAGATTTATCTTCAGTTTTTGTTTGAGATTTTTTTTCAATAGTCGAATTCTTTCCAGTCTGAAGAGATTTCCCCTCACCTTTTGCTGAATTAATCGCCTCTTTTGCCATTAAGTTTGTAAGTTTGTCTCCGGCTAATTTTGCTCCCACTAAAGCCTGAGCGGCACTTTTTGCATTATTATCCAATCTACCTTTTTTTAACAAGGCTTTATAGGCGATGTGTTTTTCGTTAGGAATTTGTTTGCCGACAAGTTTGTCGTAAAATTCTTTTATAATTTCTTTATCTTTTATGCTTTCAGAATTGTTTTGTTCATTTCCCTCTCCATTAAAATCTAGCATTGCCTTTCTCGCAACTTCTTGGACATATTCTTTTAGCACTTTTTTGTGAGCATTTTCAATGTATTTTTTAACGTTTTTGTTTCTTGCGTTGATGACTTTTAGATACATTTCTTTTGATTTTGGGTTTTCTTTATCTTCTTGCGTTGTGACAATGTCCAAAGCAGAAAGCAAAACTTCATTCACAGCCTTATTATATTTTTCTGTGTTTTCAATCTCAAAAATCTCTGGTCTGTCTTTTAGTCTTAGCATAAATTCATTCAAAACTTTCTCGCCATATCCGCCACCGTCTTTCAAAACAGCAATCATTTCGTTAAAAATATCGTGCTCATCATATTGCATTTCATCATTCAATTCTTTTGAAAGAAGTGTGAGATAAATTTTTCTCGTTAAAAGATTGACATAGTCAAAAATGAAAAATGTCTTTTTGTCTTCATCTGCGTCGTTCTCATATATATGATAGATTGAAAAAATATCCTCTGTTTTAAGAGCGTTCATCTTTCCAAGCGCCATTGCGTCTACGACTTCTTCATACACTTCCAAATATCCGCCCGACTCACGAGAAACTGTTTCCACAAGATATAGGACAGTTTCTTTATCTGAAATTGTGAGTTTAAAAAATAATTCTCCAAAAATAGGAATGATTGTCTTAATGTCAAAAACTTTTTTGTTTTCTAATTTTGAGAAATGATAGATAAATTTTGGAATGTTTATAAGTTCATTTCTAATCTCAGGCATAAAGATATAGTTGCCATATTTATCATAACTTCCAAGGCGAGTGTTTTCAATTATGTCTCTATTTTGTTCAAGTTTACAATATGCGATAATGTCGGGGTCACTCACGTTTTCACCATTTCTTCGAATATAAATAAGTTCCTCTTCAAAATCATTTTCCACTTTCCATCTCCTTGTATACATCATTCTAACATAAAATGTGTTTACATATCAATATTTTCAAGCTTATTTTTTTGATCTGAAAGTTGAAGTTCAACGAGAAGTTCGTCGATATTGCCATTCATAAAATCTATTAGATTATATGCCGTGTAGCCAATTCTGTGGTCTGTTATTCTGCCTTGTGGGAAATTGTATGTTCTTATCCTCTCGCACCTGTCACCTGAACCCACCTGATTTCTCCTGTTTTCATCATATTCTTTATTTTTCTGCCCTTGATAAAATTCATACAATTTTGACTGCAAAATCATCATCGCTTTTTCTCTGTTTTTGAGTTGACTTCGCTGGTCTTGACAAGTCACGACGATGTTTGTGGGCAAATGCGTGAGCCTTATTGCAGAATCTGTTTTATTTATGTGTTGCCCACCTGCACCACTGCTCCGATAGGTGTCCACTCGCAAGTCTTTTTCTAATATTTCAAACTCCACTTCTTCAAGTTCTGGCAAAACTGCCACTGTTGTCGTGGAAGTGTGCACTCGTCCTTGACTCTCCGTCTCTGGCACTCTTTGAACTCGGTGAACTCCGCTCTCAAATTTTAGTTTGCTATAAACTCCAGTCCCTTTGATTTCAAAAATAACTTCTTTATATCCTCCAACTTCGTTCTCGCTGGCGCTTATAATCTCAAATTTATAACGTTGCTTTTCGGCATACATCATATACATTCTCATTAAATCTGAGGCAAAAAGAGATGCTTCGTCGCCACCTGTTCCTGCTCGAATTTCAATGATTACATTCTTATCGTCATTTTTGTCTTTTGGTAAAAGAAGAACTTTGAGTTCTTCGCTCAAATTTTCTTTTTCTTGCTCTTTTGCATCAATTTCTTCTTGCAAAAAGTCCCTCATTTCCTTGTCTTTTTCTTTTTGAAGCATTGAATTTGCCGAAAAAATTTCTTCTTCACAATCTTTTATTTGTTTGATTTTTTCAACAATAGGCTCAAGGTCACTGCGTTCTTTAACCAATTTTTTCCAACTTCGATTGTCAGCAATTATCTGTGGGTCGACGACTTTTCCCGTCAATTCCTCAAACTTTTCTACTATATTATTTAGTTTGTCAATCATCATTTCCTCGCTTAATTTCCACCACTCTGTCTAGCCCTGAATAATCTTTAAAACATTTTGCAACAAAACCTTTTTTCTCAAATATTTCTTGCACTTTAAATTTTTCGTCAAAGCCAATTTCAAAAAAAATTATGCCTTTTTTCTTTAAAAAATTCCCTGCGTTTTCTGCAATTTTCTCAAAAAATTTCAGACCTGTTTCCCCGCCGTCTAAGGCAAGGTGCGGGTCAAAATTCTTCACTCCTTTTGAAAGATTTTTGATATCCTCACTTTTTATATATGGTGGATTACACGTTATTATATCAAACTTATCAAACTTTTTCAATCCTTCAAATAAATCACTTTTGACAATTTTTACTCCGTCAAGTTTCAACATTTTTCTGTTTTTCTTTGCAACAAGAAGTGCTTTATCGTCGATGTCTGATAAGACAACTTCTGTTTTTATCACAGAAAACTTTGCCAAACTAAGCCCAATACACCCGCTCCCACAGCACAAATCAAGCACTTTTGTGCCGTCTAGTTTAATCTTTTTGAGTGCCATTTCCGTCAAAATCTCTGTCTCAATTCTTGGGGCTAACACATAATTGTTTATAAAAAAATCAATCCCAAAAAAATTTTGCCTTTTAAAAATTTTGTTTAAGGGTTCATTTTTAAGTCTGCGACAAAGCACACGATCAATTCTGTTACATTCTCTTTGATTAAATTTTTCTTTTTTGAAGAGTGCTTCTCTTGTTATTTTTAGCGTCATTAGACAGAGCAATTCTTCTTCACCATAGGAATAATCGTCTAAGTCTTTTATCGCGTCAAAAATGCTTTTTATAACTAGTTTTTTGTCTTTCATTATCTTACTTTCAAATTTATTTTTTAAGGAAAGCGATGACATCTGCATACACTTTTTCCCTTGTTGGTTCGTTCAAAATCTCGTGTCTTGCTCCGTCATAAATTTTCATTTTGACATCTGCGACATCTAGTTCAATGTAAAATTGATATAATTTTTGAACACTTTTCCCCATATTTCCCACTGGGTCATTTTTGCCTGAAATTAAAAGAATAGGCTTTTTCCTGTCAATTCCGTCTGTGTATTCTTTCTTATATATTCTGTCAAAAGCGCAGAAAAAGTCGACATAAAATTTCGCACTCATTGGCTTGCCGTTAAATTTGTCTTTATAGTATTCTCTTGCTTTTGCTTCGTCACTATTAAGCCAACTTCCCACCTTAACTTTTTTGTTATATCCGCCATAATTAATCTTTTCGATGAGTTTTGCTGGAGCATCTTTGCCTTTATGTTTAAGTGTCATTTTTGCAATTATTTTTGCAAACTTAACATCTAGTCTATCTTTCATTAATGCACTTCCGCAAAGAATTGCTTTCTCATATATATTACATTTCTCAATGTAGGCTTGGCACAAAAATGAGCCGTAACTATGTCCAAAAATGAAAAGTGGGAGTTTATATTTTTCTTTTAACATTTTTGAGAAGAAAATCTCGTCTTGGAGAGTGTCTTCAAACAAATCCACTCCGTCATACATTCCCAATTTATCAACACCAGAAGTCTTTCCGTGAGCACGGTGGTCGTCGGCAAAGACAATGAACCCTGCTTCATTTAGTTTTCTTGCAAACTCGTCATATCTCTTTGCGTGCTCCGCCATTCCGTGAATAATTTGCACAATTCCCACAGGTTTTTCCACTTCATTCCATTCATAACAATAGATTTTTTCCTTGTCAAAACTTTCAAAAAATTGTTCTTTCATTTTATTTCCCCTTTTTTTCATTTTCATTTTATTATTATCTTTTTTTATTGGCTATTTATTTGTCAAAATTATGTTTTGTCAGACTTCTTTTCAAAGCGTTATGCCAGCCCGAAATGAAAGTCGCCATTTCCTTTTCCGTTCTTTCAGGCATAAAATTCCTTTTTGAAACAACTTCTTTTTTTAATTCGCTGATATTTTTATATGCGCCAGTCGCCAATCCGGTCATAAAAATAATCCCCATACAAGTGCTTTCCAAATTATATTTTTTCAGTTTTGTTTGCAAAAGGTCGCACTGAAATTGCATAAGAAAATCGTTTTGACTTCCGCCACCGTCCACATGCAATTCTTTGATCTCTGTCTTCACTTCTTTTTTCATTGCATTTAACACATTAAAAGTGGAGAAAGCCATACTCTCAAGCACTGCTCTGGCAATGTGTCTTTTGTCTGTCGCTCGCGTTATGCCCGTTATCATTCCTCTTGCGTCCATATCCCAATATGGCGTGCCAAGCCCTGTGAAAGCAGGGATAAGATAGACATTCTCGTTGTCTGTTAAACTCGTTGCGAGGTCTGTGAGTTCGTTCGCGTCGGTGGCGATACCTAGATTTTGAACAGCCCAATCCACGACACTTCCCGCATTAAACACGCTTCCTTCAAGTGCGTAGCACACTTTGTTCTTAACTTTGAACGCGACTGTGGTCAACAGTCCATTTTTGCTCCATATTGGCATATCTCCTGTGTTTAAAAGCATAAAGCAACCTGTGCCATATGTGTTTTTTGCCATACCTTTTTCAAAACAGCCTTGCCCAAAAAGTGAACTTTGTTGATCTCCAATGAGCCCTGCAACTTTTATGGGTTTTCCTAAAATGTCAGTTTCTCCGACAATTTCATCATTACTCACAACTTTTGGCAAGGTTGAAAATGGAATCCCAAAGAGTTTCATCAAGTCGTTGTCCCAGTCAAGAGTCAAAATGTTAAAAAGCATTGTTCTACTAGCGTTTGTCACATCTGTCACAAAACTTTTGCCGTTTGTGAGTTTAAAGACCAAAAAACTTTCCACTGTTCCAAAACATAATCTTTCTTCTTCTAATGCATTTTTGACTTCTTGGTTGTTTTCAATAAGCCACCTCATCTTCGTTGCCGAAAAATAGGCGTCGGGGATTAAGCCTGTTTTTTTGTGAATTGCGTTGCATTTTGAACTATTTTTTAACCCCTCACAAATTTTTGAAGTTCGCCTGCATTGCCAAACGATTGCTTTTGCAAGAGGTTCGCCTGTTGTCTTATCCCACGCCACTGTCGTTTCGCGTTGGTTGGAAATGCCCACTCCAAAAATTTCCGCTGTGTCAACCCCGTCGCAAACTTTTAAAATGCATTTTTTTATCTTTTGCCAAATCTCATTTGCATCGTGTTCCACCCAAGCCTGCCTGGGAAAATATTGTTTGAATGGTTCCTTTTCAACCTTAAAAATATTACCCTTTTCTTTATCAAAAAGAATGGCTCTCACAGATGTTGTGCCTGCATCTATCGTTAAGATATATTTCATTTTTACCTCTGACAAAATTTTACCCAATAATTAATACATTATTATTTTAACATTAATTATAATATAATCAAAGCACTTTTATTTACTATTCGTTTGACTTTTGGTGCTTTAAAATCTATGCTATTTTTATTAAAACAAATAAAAAGGAAAACTTGATGCAAAAAACTTCAGTTGTAATTTTGGGGGCAGGCATTGTGGGGGCTTTCGTTTTTAACACTCTAACGCAAAGAGGTGTAAAAGCCATTTTGCTGGAAAAAGGTGAGGACGTTTGTCTGGGGGCCTCAAAGGCAAATAGTGGGATTATTCACGCAGGTTATGACTGTGCAAAAGACACTTTAAAGGCAAAATTTAATGTTTTGGGAAACAAAATGTTCCCTAAAATTGCAAAACGACTTGGAGAAAAAATTTTAGACTGCGGATCGCTTGTTGTGGGAGATGAAAACGGGCTTGAAACTTTGAAAACTCTGCTTGAGCGTGGCATATATAATGGAGTAAAAAACATTAGAATAATTGAAAAAGATGAACTTCATGCCCTCGAACCAAACTTAAACGACAATATTTGTTTTGGACTTTTTAGCCCTGATGCAAAGATCATCTCGCCATACACCTTTTGCATTTCCCTTTGCGAAGAGGCAATCGTAAATGGTGGAAAACTTCTGCTTAATTTTGACGCCACTTCCATTAAAAAAATTGACAATCGCTTTGAAATTTCAAACGGAAATGACACAATTACTGCCGAATTTGTTATAAATTGCACTGCCGAAAATGTAAATAGTGTGAACTCCCTCATTGATGAAAAGCAATTTGACATCTCTCTTGTAAAAGGCGAATATATGCTCTTTGACAACAGCCAGCCTGGCTTTGTTTCACGGCCAATTTTCCCCATTCCCACTGAAAAAAGCAAAGGGATCGTGGCTTGTCCCACCACTCACGGAAATTTCTTTTTGGGACCAACGGCAAAAGATGTCTCCACATATGACACCTCGTTTTCTTATGACAGCATAAACGAGATAAAATCTAAGAGTTCTTTAATTATCAAAAATGTTAATTATAAAAAAGTGATTAAGCTTTATGCTGGCGTGCGGGTGAAAGTTGGCGACGATTTTGAATTTGATTTTAGTGAAAAAAATAAAGGTTTTGTGACTATTGCGGGAATTTGCTCTCCCGGTCTTTCAAGTGCTCCTGCCATTGCAAAATTTGTTGTGGACAAACTTGTGAATGAGCAAAATTTGAAGACAAAAAAAGTGAAACTAAAAAAACGAAAAGTTTACACTAACATATTAAATCTATCTCCTCAAAAATTGAATGTTCTCATCAAAAAAAATAAGGATTATGGCGAGATTGTGTGTAACTGCGAGACTCTTTCAAAAGGTGAGGTACTTGAAGTTTTGAGAGGACCTATCTCTCCTCTCACAACCGACGGAGTTAAGAGGCGACTGCGTGCGACAATGGGACATTGTCAGGGCTCTTTTTGCTATTCCACCCTTGTTAAAGTTATGAGCGAATTCTACAAACTGCCAGAAGAAAAAATTATTATGCGTGGAAAACAAAGTCTTGTCCTAAGCGACATAAAGGAGGGCGGAATTTATGAAAATGATTAGTTTTGATGTCGTTGTGATTGGCGGAGGAAGCGCTGGAATGGCAAGTGCTTTAAAAGCAAAAGAGAATGGAGTGAGTGTCGCTATTATTGAACGTGACGACCGCCTTGGTGGCATACTTAATCAATGTATACACAATGGTTTTGGGCTGAATTATTTTAAAAAAGAACTCACGGGGCCTGAATATGCAAATCTTTTCATTGAAAAAGTGAAAAAAAGCAACATAAAAGTTTTTCTTTTATCGACTGTTCTTAAAATTGAAAATAATTTTGAAATCACTGTCATAAATGGCTCTGGTCTTTTCAAAATTTCTGCAAAATCAATCGTCCTTGCGACAGGTTGTAGAGAACGCCCTGCTGGAGCAATTTCCCTTTGTGGCAGTCGTCCCGCTGGCGTGATTTCCGCAGGAAGCGCTCAAAAATTTGTGAATATATATGGCAAAATGATTGGCAAAAATATTGTCATTGTGGGCAGTGGTGACATTGGGCTAATTATGGCTAGGAGGCTTCGCTTTGAGGGGGCAAATGTCATCGGCGTCTATGAGATTATGCCATACCCTTCGGGGTTAAAGAGGAACATCGTGCAGTGCCTTGAAGACTATAACATTCCTCTTCATCTTTCAAAAACGGTCGTGGAAGTTGTGGGAGAAGACAGGGTTAAGGGAGTGTATGTTGCTCCTGTGAATAGCGACTATTCTTTTGATTTGACAAAAAAAGAACTCATTTCTTGTGACGCAGTCGTCCTAAGCATTGGACTTGTGCCTGAAAATGAGGTTGCAATAAAATTTGGAGTGAAACAAAATGCCATAACAGGAGGAGCGGTTGTCGACGAATATTTGCAAACTTCTATTGACGGAATTTTTGCATGTGGCAACGGATTACACGTGCATGACATTGTGGATAATGTGTCAAAAGAAGCCGAGCGAGCAGGAGAAAATAGTGCAAAATTTGTTAAAAACTTGCTTTCTCGTGGAAAGTCAAATTTCATTAAAAATGGATTTGGGGTTCGTTATGTAAACCCTTCAAATTATTATGAAAGTGATGGTATTTTAACCATTAATTTTAGGGTGTCAAACATATTTAAAAACGCCAAAATCATTGTTATGGGGAATGGAAAAATAATCCGAGAAATTAATAAAAATATTCTTTTGCCAGCCGAAATGGAAAGTGTAATCCTTTCTAAAAAAGGGCTACGTAGTGACCTTGAAGTTCTTATTAAGACAAACTAAATTAAAAGGAAAAATTATGGAATTGACTTGCATTATGTGCCCAGTGGGTTGCACACTCAAAGTGGAAAAAAATGGTGAAGATATTATTGTGACAGGGAATGCTTGCCCACGCGGAGCAGAATATGGGGCAAAAGAAATTACTGCCCCAGAAAGAATTGTGACGACTGTGAAAAACTATAAAAATGGAACAATTTGCCTTAAAACGGATAGACCTATTCCTAAAAAATTAATCGATGAAATTTTAAGAGAAATTGCCAGAAAAAAAGTGCCAGAAAAAATATATATTGGTGATATTTTCATAAAAAACATCTTAAACACAAAAAGCAACATCGTCGTCACCGAAATAAATTTATAGAAAACAAATAATTTTTTACTATAAAGTTAAACTAATCTTATGAAATTACATAAGATTTTTTTATTTATTTTCACAGTTTTTTTTCTGCTCTCACCTTTTTGCAAAACAAGTGCTTGTTTTGCATACACAGAAGACAGCAGTGTTTCTATTTATCTCATTTATGACGAACTTAACAATGTTTTGTTTGAAAGCAATGTGGTGGAGGAGGGCGACATTTTCATCACAAAAGATTTTAAGCAATATGAAGTTTATTCTGTTGATGAAAATACACTTTCTGCCTATGCTGAATATGTGGGCAGATATTTAAAGCCAAAAATTGTCTATAAAGATAATAAGGGAAAACTTAACCTTAGTTCAAACATTCAAAAATCAGTTGGGCTATATATGACTCATAACGACGAGAGTTACGTCCCCACCGACGGAGTGTCTTCAATCTATGGAGCAGGGGGAATTCACGAAGTGGCAGAAAGTCTTGCTGATATTTTCGCCAACCTTGACTACACTGTTTATCTCGACGAAACACTCCATATTCCTCACAACAGCAGTGCCTACACCAGAAGCGCGACGACCGCAAAAAGACTGCTTGAAAAAAATGTGAGTGCACTTTTTGACATTCATAGAGACGGAGTTAGTCGCTCTGTGTATGTCAAAACTATTAATGGGGTTGAGAGGTGCAAGGTGCGAATTGTCATCGGACAAGCAAACGAAAACAGTGAAGCAAACTTGCAATTTGCAATGTATCTTATTTCAGTTGCTGAAGAATTTTGCCCTTGGCTTTTCCTTGATATTTATTTTGCAAAAGGACACTATAATCAAGCCCTTTCAAGCAAGGCACTTCTCTTTGAAATGGGAACATATCTTGCCGAAAAGGATTTGGTTTTAGACACTGTCCATTATCTTGCGAATGTTGTGGATAAGACACTTTTTTCCACTCTTGTGCAAGAAGATAATTCTCTTGTCGTCAGCGATGAGATTTTGGAGAGCGATGAAGAAAATCTTGTGACAAATGTGCTTGAAGAATTTAATTCCACGCAAAACTTTCAAGATAAATATATTGAAAACATCACCATTTTTATTATTGTTTTGTTGATAACTCTTTCAGTTGTTGTATATTTTACTCTAAAAAGGTCAAGAAAAAAGGAAACAAAGACATATTGTTTTCTTAAAAAAAATAATAGGCTTTGAGTTTTGCGCAATTTCAATACAAAATGTTTATAATAAACTTTTTATAAAAATTAATTTATTTAATCTATTTGAAAACTTATAACGACATTTTCAGTGTTTGTTAAAAAAATCTTGCCTTTACCGTCATAAACTGCTCCAACGCCGTTTGTGGGTTGAACATAGCCAACTCTGTATTGATAGTTATAGCCTGAATAATCGTCAAGGATATAATCAAAATCACCGTCAAGCACTTGAGAGGTGGAACTGTCAACAAAGAGAACTTCTCTAAAAGATAAAATTCGGCAAATCAAGTCGTTCTCATAACCCTTAAATGTCAAATTTATATTTCTATTTTTTGCTAAGATTATGTTTGTATGCTCATTTCCTGCCTCATAGCACACTGCACAAAGGACAATGTCAAGCCTTGAAAATGAACTGTTCTCTAACACTTGAACTTCAAAAAATCCGCTTATATTTGAAAGAGAAATGCTTCCCGTTTTTGAAAAAACTTTTACTTTTGTCTCTGGTTTTCTAGTTGAAGATTCAATGTATGACACCGAAATTATTCCCGATGTTGAATAACTATAAACACTTGTTGTCGTTGACACTTTTTGAAGATATATATTGCCCGTAGTGGAAGAGATTGAAATCAAGGGCGAATTTATTTCTTCAATGACAACATTCCCCGAACCTGAACTTATGCTATCAATATTTTCACTTGTGTTCACCAATTTTGCAACTGTCATCGTGCTGTTCCCAACACCATCATTTGAAAATGCATTCAAAGTGCCATAGACCGTTCCAAAATTTAATGTTGACTGTGCTGAACTGACACTGACAACTTTTTCACTTGAACTAGTGCCAATCTGACCAAAAGAAAAGGTCCCGCTTTGTGATTCAATGTTCAAATTTCCATTTAAAACATTGACGCAAACAAATGTATTTCCTGTGGATTTTATATAAAGCCCGTCTGTCACTGTGATTGTTGCGTCGTTTGTTGAGTTTGTTAGATTAAGCGAACCGCCTTCGCTTTCAAATTTGACCTTGTTTGCTGAAATTGACGCACTGCTGAAAGTTACCTTCCCTTCTTTTGTTTTAAGATAATAGTTGTCGCAAGTTTGAGTGTTATTGATTGTGACATCTCCTCCACTTGACATCAAATATAAATTGCTGGCTGAAATGTTTTTTTCTTGCGAAGTGGAATTGTATATTATATTTCCATTTTCAGATGAAAGATAGACGACTTCAAACAAAATGTTTGATGGCAAATAGACTTGCACAATGGAATCTGAACTCGAAACAAAGCCAGTGGGTTCTGTTATATCAATTATCAAAGTTCTATATGTTCCATTTATTTCGTCTTCTTCAAAAGAGCCGTTTGTAATAACATAATCGCTAAAAATAATCTCAGAATTTTCACTTCTCACAATTCCATATATATTTCTGCTATAATTCACATATATTTGACTGTTCGTTTGCCCTGCATTCACTGAAATTGCACTGGAATTGGTGATTATCTTAATTGCATTTATATTTGAAAGTGAAACGCTTGATGATTCAGTGTAAGTCCTTGTCATAGGGTTTGTATAACTGATGTATTGATAGCCTAAAATTTCTGTGCCGGGAGAAAAAAACATAACACAAAAAGAAACTGCAATAATTGCAATCAAAGAGCCTAAAAAAACTAGTAAACTAATTGTGAAACTCTTTGGAATTTTCTTTTTCCCCATATTTTTGTCCTTTTAATCTAAAATTGCTTTTATTCTTCTGACTCCTGAACTACTTGATTCCTCTTTAATAATCTTAAAATGATTGAGTTTGCCTATCCTTAACGCGTGAGGTCCTCCGCAAATTTCTTTGCTTATATCCCCAATGGTATAGACTTTTACTTTGTCACCATATTTGCTTTCAAACACACCTAGCGCCCCGCTAGCTTTCGCCTCGTTTAGCGTCATTTCTTCGCACACAACGGGAATATCCTTTTTGATTGCATCATTAACAAAATCTTCCAATTTTTGAAGTTCGTCTTCACTTAATTTGTGGTCGCAATTGAAATCAAAACGCAATCTCTCTGGAGTTATGTTGCTTCCTTTTTGAAAAATATCTTCGCTCACAATCTTCCTTAATCCTGCTTGCAAAAGATGAACTGCTGTGTGAAGTCTTGTTGTTTGCTCGCTTGTGTCGGCAAGTCCGCCTTTGAAAACTTTATCATTGTTTGCCTTACTTTTTTCGATGTGTAATTTATTTGCCTCTTCATAGCCTTTTTCGTCCACTGAAAAACCTTTTTCTTTCGCAAGTTCGATCGTAAGTTCCAAAGGAAAACCAAATGTGTCATAGAGCCTGAATGCCGTTTTCCCGTTAAGTTGACCTTCATTAGAAAATTTAATGACTTTTTCAAACTCTTTGATGCCTTGAAGGAGTGTTTTTGAAAATTTCTCGCATTCGTTTTTGATTGCAAAAATAATTTCATTTTGTTTTATAACTAATTCTGGATAAAATTCTTTATATATATTGACGACGATGCCGACAAGTTCTGTCAGTTTTTCACTTTCAATGTTGAGTCTGCTGGCACGGTTGATTGCTCGTCTTAAAAGACGCCTTAAAACATAACCCTGCTCGACATTGAGTGGAAGAACTCCGTCGCTAATCATAAAAACACTTGCTCTGATGTGGTCGGCAATAATCCTCATATTACGTTTTGTTTCGTCATTTGAAAGATAGTTTACACCGCTCAACTGTTCAATTTTTTTGATTATCGGCACAAAAAGTTCTGTGTCATAAACGCTTTTTAGCCCATTTGTGATGTATAATAGTCTGTCAAATCCAAAGCCAACGTCAACATTTTTCTGCTTATTTTCTTCAATTTTGCCGTCTTTTGTCTTTTTGACATATTGCATAAAGACATCGTTGCCAATCTCAACATATTTCCCACAGTCGCAAGATGGGTTGCAATCTTTGGAGCATTTTTCTTTTCCTGTGTCAATAAACATTTCGCTGTCTGGTCCGCAAGGACCCACTCCGCTTGCCAAAATCCACCAGTTGTGTTTCTTTGGCAAAAAGAAAATCTTTTTTTCGTCTATGCCACAATTTTTCCACGCATTAAAACTCTCGTCATCTCTTGGAGCGTCCTCATCACCTTCAAAAACAGTGACTGATAGATCTTCTTTTTTGATATCCAAATATTTTTTGCTGGTCAAAAATTCAAAACTCCATGCAATTTGCTCTTTTTTGAAATAATCTCCCAAACTCCAATTGCCCATCATTTCAAAAAATGTGCAATGATAATCATCGCCCACTTCGTCTATATCGCCTGTTCTCACGCATTTTTGAATGTCCACAAGTCTTTTACCACAGGGGTGTTTCTCACCCAAAAGATAGGGCACAAGCGGGTGCATTCCCGCTGTGGTGAAAAGCACTGAAGGGTCATTTTCTGGAACAAGAGAATAGGAAGATATGAGGGCATGCCCCTTTTCCTTATAAAATTCTATCCACATTTCTCTTAATTGTTTTGCTGTTAGTTTCTTCATCTTTTCATTCCCTTAAATTCATTTATCCATTGGTGGAGGTGGAGGCGGTGCCATTTCCTCCAAACTTCTTTTTTCACCACTTTCACTCATATCAACAAAAGTTGTTATCTCTGGGATCCATTTTAGTTTCACTGTCCCTAAAGCGCCGTTTCTGTGTTTTGCAATGATGAGTTCGCACACGTTTGGCCCGTCTGTAAGTTCCGTGTCGCTGTATTTTGAAGCGTTGTATATGAACATAACAATGTCAGCATCTTGCTCGATTGCTCCACTTTCACGCAAGTCACTGAGGACTGGACGATGCTCGTCTTTTCGTTTTTCCACGTCACGTGAAAGTTGCGAAAGGAGCAAAATTGGCACAGCGAGTTCCTTTGCCGCCACCTTTAAATTCTTTGTTAGAGTGGCAATTTCTTGTTGTCTATCAGAAATTCTGTTTGGTGCACTCATAAGTTGCAAATAGTCAATCATAACAAGGTCAAGCCCATATTCCCTTTTAAGCCTTCTGCATTTGCTCAAAATGTCTGTGTAGGAATTGAGCGAAGAATCATCGATAAAAATCTCGGCGGTGGAAAGTTTTTTGTTGCCTTCCCACAGACTTTTCCAGTCTGTTTGAGAAAGTTTCCCGCTAAGTGCTTTTTCCATGCTGACAGCACTCACCGAACAAAGTGTTCTTTGTGTAATTTGCTCTCTTGGCATTTCAAGTGAGAATACTGCACATTTTTTCTTTCCTTTAAGTGCCGCGTAATTCACAATGTTCATCGCCAAACTCGTCTTGCCAAATCCCGGACGAGCGGCAAGTAAAATTAAATCGCTCTTTTGAAAACCTCTTGTGATGCGGTCTAAATCACTAAATCCTGTGGAGACTCCTAAAATCCCGCCACCATTTTTGTCAATCTGTTCAAATTTATTTAGGACGTCACCTAAAGAATTTGTGATTGGTTCTAAGTTCGACCTATCCTCTTTTTCAGAAATGTCAAAGATGGATTTTTCGGCAAAATCAAGCACATTATCACCATCTGCTGAATATGCCTTATCGATGACATCTTGGCTTGCTTTAATCAATTTTCTTAAAGTTGAATCTCTCTTCACAATGTCAACATAGTGTTTTGCATTTGCTGCGCTTGGCACGATGTTTGTGAGGGTTGTTATATATTCAATTCCACCAACTTTTTCAAGAAGACCTCTTCTTTCAAGTTCGTCGGTTAAAGTGACATAATCAATGGGTTTGTTTTCTTTATAGATAGTCTGCATACATTCAAAAACTGTTTTGTGAGATTCCGTGTAAAAATCTATTTTTTCAAGTGCTTCCATAATTCCTAAAACTGCGTTGTCGTCAAGCAGGCAACAGCCCAAAACAGACTGCTCCGCTTCAATGTTGTGAGGAATTGTTCGTGCTATCACTTTCTTTTTTTCTTTTTCCATTGTTTTTCCTTTTATTTTGTTAAATATTATCGCTCAAAATTGCCATTTAGTCAACCTTTCTTTTAATCACTAAACGGATCACGAGTGTTTTCGGAATCACTCCTTTCCTCTTCTTTTTCGTCAATCTTATTATAGACAAAAATTCCCACAAACAACGATGCTAGAACAATGGCAAGTGTTGATAAAACTGCTTCAACTGATGTGAACCCCGCCACCTCCTCGGACATAATGTAACAAAAAATCACTGAAATTACTGTGGCAATTATCATCACAATCCCATATCTTTTTACATATCTCATCATAAGTGACTTTGTATCGTAATATCTTTTTTGCGCTGCTTGTCTATCTTTTTTATTTTTCATAATTAAATCCTTTTTATTTTTTGTCTTTTAAATCTATAATATTTTTGAGTTCTTCCTTTTCCTTCTTATGCCTCATTTTTCTTAACAGATAGATTGTCAAAAATCCAAAAGTCACAACTAAAAATCCTGCTAGCAAAGACAAAGCATACCAAGGTGTGTAGTTCGTATAGTTTCTCCAAAGTGTAATCTCAGCATTAATGTCACTTCCAAGAGTCCAAGTGTGGTGATAACCCGAATTTTCCACCAAAACAGTGCTGTTTGAATGTAGTCTTGAAAAAGGCGTTACAAAATTAAAAATAAAATCTGCTTCGGCTTCATTTAAAGATAATTCTTCACATATTGCAGTAATTAGCGTCGTCCCCGCAGTGTATGTGTTATGATTTGCCGTTGTGTATTCTTCAAGTAGCACAGGCTCACTTCCATTATATGAAAAGGGCATACAAGTTTGAAGATAGGTTGTCATAAAAGCACTCTCTTCCACTTCATAGTCGCTTGCAAATATTGGAACGTCGATGAGCATTGAATAGGTTGATGAGTCAAACTTCACAGAGTTTGAGATATTGTCATAAAAAAATGCGTTCGGGCAGAAAAACATCATATAGGCATATATGGAAACATACCCCGCACTAACTGTAAAAATGGGGCCCGCGGTGCTGATAAACTGCTCTTTTGTTAAAGAAAATTCAATGTCTCCTGCAAGAAGATTGTAGTTGCTGTTATACAGAATTATATGTGTCAACTTGCTATCCTCATCTGAAAATCCCAATTCTTCAAAATTATATAAGTTTGAAAAAAGGCTTATCATATTATTTTTATAAGAAGTCACAAGTTGCTCGCAATATTCACGCGTGAAATCATATATGACTGACCTCTCATTTGAATTTAAGTCAGTGCCGTCAATTGTCAAACTGGAACTTATATTGCCATTTACTCCTTGCACCGTCTGCAAAGTTATGCTTGAACAGCCAAAAAGAGAAAATGTGAAAAAAGCACATAACACACCCAAAAAAACTTTTTTCAACATACTTTCTCCTTATTAAAAACTTCGTTATATTTCTTTGTTATTCAAAAATTAATTATAGTTAGACAAATTCCCAAAAATTATCTTTTTGAATTTTTCAATGTCCATATCCACACAAACTTCAGCATTTCTCTGACTTTTTGAATTAAAATCACACTTCACATATCCATATTCTATATCATCTTTTTTGTGATATTTAATTTTTAAAAAAGAGGGCTCTAATCTGAAAATTTCAGGATATGAAAGATAGAGAGCCGCACAACTGTCGTGAACTGCTGCGCCTAATTTTCCCACATGAAAATCATTATATTTCTTAAACATTTTATAAAAAATCGCACCTAGAGCGTTCGCTTTTTTAATTTTAAGTTGTTCATTAGGATCAAAATATGCAATGTGTCCAAGTTCCATTGGCACCATAACGAGAGGAATTTTGCTGTCAAAAACAATTTGCATCGCTTCAGGGTCAAACGCAACATTAAACTCTCTGTATGGCTCTTTCACACCCTGTTCATCTTTACTGCCACCCATAAAAACAATGCGTGAAATCATATTTTTTGCATCAGGATATTTGGTGAGCAAATTTGCAATGTTTGTCATTGGGCCAAGACACATTATTGTTGTGTTTTTGGCAGGATTGCCTTTCAAAAAATAGTAAATTGCTTCGGGGCTTTTTAAAAAAAAGGGCTTTGCTTTGGGAGTTTTGAAAGTAAAACCTCCCATTCCTTTTGAACCCTGCGCTTTATTTGCATAAACGGCTTGTCTTTTTATAGGTTCGCTGGCACCTTCTGCCACTGGAATGTCTTTTTTAAAAATCTCTGTCAATTTTAGTGCATTTTTCATCGTCTCTTCAATGCTAAGATTTCCAGACACTGTTGACAAGAGTTTAACTTCAATGCTACTGCTGTTTAATGCATTCATAATCGCCATTGCGTCGTCTATTCCCGGGTCGCAATCAATAATAACATAATAATTTTTCACTTCTTTTCCTTTTTCTCCACGTATTGTTCCCCTGCTTCTTGCAATTGCTTTTTCTTTAATAATTCCTCTTTCACTTTCAATTTTTCTTCCTTGGAAAGAAGTGGGCGAGTAATTTTAAAAACCGCTTCATATTTGCTGTCTTGGGTGTAAAAGAGTTCTTTGCAATGCTTTTCCACACGGGTAATTAAGTCTTCAAAAAGTGAGAGTGTGTTTTCAGGTGAAACGAGTTTAAACTGCACCATTTCAGTGTTGTTCTTTCTATTTGTGGTCAAATTCTCTGCATTTAAAAAGTCATGAGAAATTTCAACTTTAAGCCCGCCATAGCCAAACAAAAATCGCCTCTCTTGCTTTATGCGAATAATCATTATGGTGTGCATTTTTTCAAACATTTTGTCTGTGTCAAACTGTAATGTGCTTGTGAACATTGAATTAATTGCGTTGTTTAAAAAGAAATAGTTTTTAGAGAGTGGGTCGTTTGCGTTTATTTCCATTTCTCGCTCGCTACTTCTCAAATTGTCGGAATAATAAAACTCTGGCTGAAAATGGCGTCGTTTAATCTTTAGTTGTGCTTTTTTGCCATATATTCTGCGTCTTAAAAAAAGCCCGTTTCTTTCAAGCATATTTTCTTTGTTATCATAGTAATAGTCAACAAAATTTCTTTTTTCGGGCTCTTCCATTGTGTATGTTGTCATTGTTCTTAAAAGGCTTAATAGTCTTGAAAAAGTCTTTTCATTAAAAACATAATACCTTTTTTCCATTTTAAGAATATTCATATATCACTGTCTCCCTTTTCATTTTAATTAAATTTTGACAAAAGAGCAATTAAAAAACAATGTTAGTGTATATTATTGAAAAATTTTAATGAATAAAAGTGCGGAATTTTGCCAAAATTGATATAAAAGGACCTTTAAAGGAGAAAAAATGGATTTTGAAAAATCACAGACAAAAATCAATCTTGCAAGGAGTTTTGCTGGAGAATGTCAGGCAGGGGCAAGATATCAATTTATTGCACAAAAAGCAATGGAAGAAGGCAAAATCAACATTCAAGACATTATGAAAACTTTGGCAAAACAAGAAATGGCACACGCAAAGATCTATTGGGATTTAATCTCAAAAAACTGCAAAGAAGTTCAAAAAAACATTGAAATTAAGGCTGGATATCCTTTTGAAGACACTGACCTTTTGCAAATGATAAAATTTGCTTCTAACAATGAAAAATCGGAAAACACAACAATTTATCCTAGTTTTTCAAAAATTGCTGAAGATGAAGGGTTTAAGGAAATTGCCGAAAAATTCAAACTTGTCGCACTTGTCGAGCACGACCATTTTATGCTTTTAGACGAATTATACAACAAACTAAAAGCAAGATCTCTTTTCAAAAGTTCTGTGCCTTTTGAATGGAAATGTGGCAAGTGTGGACATACATTTTATGGAAAAGAGGGTTTTGAAATTTGCCCACTTTGCGATGCAACAAAAGATTATATTTCGCTTGATATGATGATGTTTGAAAAAATAAAATAATAATACTTTCATTATTATTTTTAAATTAAATTTTTTATTAATAATTTATGTGATTAGTTTTTTGAAATAATTTGATTTGTGACAAAACTAACCATTGTTCCTGCACACAAAAGCGGATAATAGACGACGCTTCCAAGTGCAGTCGTTTTTTCGGCGTTTTCTTTTGTGTAAGCGACGTCGACTTTGCCGACAAAATTTTCTTTTTTTAGTTCTGTTCTAAGTTTTCTGGCGAGTCCGTCATAACTAGTTTTAAAGAGGTCTTCCACCACAAAATTTGGGTTTTTATAACGATTTCCAGTGCCCATTGCACACAAAAGAGGAAGTTTGTTTTGTTTACAAAACTTTATGACGGCAATTTTCGCATTAACATCATCAATGCAATCAAGCACATAATCATATTTTTCATTCAAAACTTCGGCGACATTTTCTTCACTAATTCTAATTTTTTTTGCATTCACCTTACATTCAGAATTAATACTTTCCACCCTTTCCTTTGCAACGACAATTTTTTCTTTTCCAATCGTTTGAATTGTGGCGAGAATTTGTCTGTTTAAGTTGCTTTTCTCAAATTCATCACAATCCACAACTGTTATTTCTCTTATGTTCATTCGAGCAAACATTTCGAGGACATATCCTCCAACTCCGCCCAAGCCTAGAATAGCGATATGGCTGTTTTCAAGTGATTTTGTCTTTTCTTTTAAGACAAATTCTGTTCGTGAATTTTCTTCCATATATGTTCCTTTTAAGTTGTTTTTATTTATTAATAAGTTTAGTATAAATTTTAAAAAATGTAAAAACTAAATTCTAAAAAATTTTTTTAAAAAATTAGTTCTTCTTTGGTTTGCTGGTGGATATTTTAGGTTAAGGTCAAACTTATTTGACTTCATAAGAACACTCTTTTCATGCGTGAATGAGAGAAAAGATTGTTTGCCATGATAACTGCCCATTCCGCTGTTTCCAAGGCCTCCAAAAGGAAGATTTTTCTCACTTAGGTGCATCACAGTGTCGTTTATTGCCCCGCCACCGAAACTTAAAAACATCTTTGCTTTTTCAATTTTGTCCTTATCATTTCCAAAATAGTAAAATGCAAGCGGGTGCTCCATATTTGCAAGTTTTTTGAGTTCTTCCTCAAAATCTGTGAACTCAATTATTGGCATAATTGGCCCAAAAATTTCTTCTTGCATCACTGCGTCGTCTTTTTTGACATCAATCAAAATGGTTGGTTCAAGCACTTGCCCATATGTTTTCCCACCAAAATATATTTTCTTTGGGTCGATGAGAGATTGTAATCTTTCAAGTGCAGGTTTATTAACAATCTTCACAAAGTCATTTGAAAGTTCTTCACCTTCATAATAAAACTTCTCTATGTATTTTTTAGCACTTTCGAGCCATTGGTCTTTTATGGACGAATGTATAAGAATATAGTCAGGAGCAACGCAAGTTTGCCCGGCGTTTAAAAATTTACCCCACACAATTCTTTTGGCAGAGAGGTCTACATTTGCATCACTGTCGACAATGCAAGGGCTTTTGCCACCCAATTCCAAAATCATTGGGGTGAGAAACTTGGCTTGTTTTTCCATAAGTTCTCTTGCTTTATTCAAAGAACCTGTGTAGAAAATAAAGTCAAATCGACTGTCAAAAAGTTGATTAATTTCGTCTTCTTTCGTGACAACATGGACATATTCTTCGTCATAAATGCTGAGCATTTTCTTAATGACATTTGTGACATTTGGAGTGCTTCTGCTTGGCTTCACAACGAGGGTGTTACCTCCAGCGATGGCAGAAATGACAGGAATCATTGTGAGTTGAAATGGATAGTTCCAAGGAGACGCGACGAGAACACAGCCATATGGTTCGCGAATTTTAATCCCTTTTGACGGAAAATTGAGAAGCGAAGTCTGCACTCTTTTTGGCTTTGCAAAACTTTTTAGATGTCTTATCATATAATTCAACTCCATCATAACAAGTCCAATTTCCGTGACAACAACATCAAACTCTTTTTTGTTTAAATCTTTGGCAAAAGCAGTTATAATTTGGTCATAATATGCCTTGATTTGAAGCCTTAATCTTTTTAGTTGCAACACTCGAAAACTGACGCTCAGCGTCGCGTGAGTGTTAAAATAATTTTTTTGTTTTTCAATAATATTAAACATCTTTATTCTCCCTTTTGATGACTTAAAATTTCACACAAACTATTTATGTTCTTTTCTATCTTTAAAAGCGTATTCACGCTATATTTTTCTTCAAAATTTTTTGAAAACTCTTTCAGACGACTGCTCACATACTTTTCTCCAAGCTTTGTTAAGTTATAATAAATTGCACGGCGGTCTTTCTTATCTTCCACAGATTCAATCTTTCCCTCTTTTTGAAGTGTTTTGCAAAACATTGCAACATTAGATTTTGCTAGAGATAGTTCATCTTTTATTTTTGTTGGGGAAATATTTTTAAAACTGAAAATTAAAATTAAAATCTTAAATTTGAGAGAAAAAATCTCCTTCTCCAAAGTTTTTGCTTTACTTTTGCACACTTTCTGAATGCTTTGTTGAAAGTTAATTATATTTATGCAAGTTTCATCTGTCATTTTTTAGTCCCTTTTAAAAGTAATAAAATTATAACAATTCTCGTTTTGCAAGTCAAACAAACAATCCTGTTATATATAAAAAATTAAGACAATTTTGAATGTTTTTGTCCTATTTAGTTAAAATATTATTATTTTTTGATAAAAATTATATTTGTTTTTTTAAACTTATTTGTTTTTATAATGCGTTTATTTTTTTAATTAAATAAATAAAAATTTTTATTTTTTTAAAATTCCTAAAATCCAAATTAATAAATAACAAAACAAAATACTGTTGCTTTTTTTTAGATTTTACATTATTATTATTTTTCAAATCTTTGAAAACACATTTTCAGTAGTAGTTTTCAAAACATCAACTTGTTTTAATTCACATTAACTTGCAAATTCGTGGAAACGCATTATTTCTAATAAAAATTTCAAAGCATTTGCTTGTTTTACATTATCATTACCTTGAATATTCGTGGAGGGGTATCGAAGTGGTCATAACGGGGCTGACTCGAAATCAGTTTGAGATTAACCTCTCGCGTGGGTTCGAATCCCACCCTCTCCGCCAAACTCAACCTAATCCTACGAACTAGGATTGGGTTGTTTTTTATTTAAAAATATGCTATAGTCGTAATATGAAAAATATTATGAATAAAAGCAATAAAACATATTTATTAACCCATATTCTTTATGAAATAGACAATTACTTATATTCATACCAAAATCAAATAAAATTACTTTCAAAGCAAAAAACTGAGAACTGGCAAAATGAATACAATTCTGCATGGGTAACCCATAGAGTTTCATTAAGAAATTTAATTGAATTTTTTTGCTGGAGGAATAATTCTTATTTTGAAAAAAAAGAAGAAAGAGAAAAAGATAAAACAAATGTGTTTTATCAGTATTTTTCATGTGCAAAAAAAATAAAAGAACTAAAATCTAAAGATATTAATGTCGGTAAATTAAGGAGTTATATAAATCAATCAATTTCACACATAACTGAAAAAAGATTTAAAGAAAATACGATAGATGAATATTTAGCAAATAAAACTGATATAATTTTTATTAAATTAGCTAACATAATCAAACAGTTTTTAATTGATATTTTAAATAATAAAGAGAATGTCAAATATATGAATCCTTTAACTCTTGAAACAAGACCATTATTTGAAGAAATTAATTATTATGAAAACAAGATAAAATCTATATTAACATTTGTGTCGATTTATGCCGTGAAAGGTTCTTGGATTAATTTAAAATGATTAGGTTGATTGTTAATGTTTTAAACTTTTTTTATTTTAAACCATTTGTCCTGGGAGTTTTAATTTTTTTTAGGAAAGTTTTTATCAAATTCTTCTGATTTATTTTCATCTACTAAATGAATGGGAGGGTTAGAATATTCTACTTTAACACCTTTCAAATAGTCTTTTTTTAGTTCTTTAAATTTTTTAGCAAAATCTTTTCATCTTACTCTTTCATTTAAAACTCCATCGACTATTTCGTAAACTCTGTCGCAGAATTCTAATAGTCGTTCATCGTGAGTCACCATTATAGTTGCTTTCTTTTGTTCTTTTGTTTCTTTGGCTATTAGTTTCACAACTTCAAAAGCCCTTTTTGTGTCTAGGCTGGCTGTTGGCTCATCTGCAAAAATTACAGATGGTTTATGATATAACGCTTTTGCAATAGCCGACCTTTGTCTTTCTCCACCTGAAAGTTGATTTGGATATTTATTCTTTAATTTTTCAACATCTAATTCTGAAAATAAATCATTAATCCAAGATTGATTCACTTTTGTTTTTGTTATTTTATTATACAAAATCATTTGTTCTTTTATAGTTAAGAACGGGATTAAATTTGAAGCTTGCAAGATAAACCCAATGTTTTGTAGTCTAATTTTTGACTTTTCTTTGATGTCTAGTTCGCTAAAAGGTTCTCCATTTAAAAAGACTTTACCTGTTGTTGGTTTTTGCAATCCCCCCAAAATTGTTAGAAATGTGGACTTGCCAGAGCCAGAAGGTCCAATGATGCCAACAAGTTCACTTTCATAAGCGGTGAAATTTGTTTCTTTAAGCGCTCTAATCACATTGTCATTTTGCAAAAAGTCTTTTGTAACACCAATCATTTCAATTATTGCTTTCATATTAACCTCCTATTGCTTTTAATGGGTCAATTTTTAAAACTGCTCTAACAGAAAACAACCCGCCTAAGAAAGCAAATAAGAAAAATGCAACTGTGATGATAGAGTAAAACAAAATGTTGACTGCAAAAGGAATGACATTTCCTAGAAAAATTCCTGTCAGCGCAGTTAATATAAGCCCGAAGACAAGTCCAACTGCAACAAGTGAAAAAGTTTGAACAATGACAGAACCACCTATGTATCCGTTTGAAATTCCTTGCGCTTTCATCACTCCAAACATGCTCGTTTTTTGAATAGTTAATACATATATGAATATCCCCAGAACAAAAGCTGTGATGATGATTAAAAAAATGATCATCACTGAGAATGTGAGAACTTGTGCGCTGTAGCCCGGCAAAGTTGAGATATAATCATTAATAGTGTAACTTTTTAAATTTGTTGAAATATTTGATGTTTCGCCTCTTACAATGACTCCGCTAAACAAATCTGGTGTGTTTGTGGTGCCGTAACGATATGCTTGCCAAGAATTTAGACTCATAAAGACAACAGGGGCAGTTTGATATGTTGTTTGAGAAGAAAATCCAATGATTTCATATTGAATTTCACTCCCTGTGACACCAAAAAAATCTCCAACTTCATAGCCTTCTTTTTTTAACTTTTCGTCAACAATAACTTGATTTCCTGTTAAAGTAAGATCTTCTGTTTCTGATGGTTTTATGAAACTATCATCTTCAATTCCAAAAAAATAAACATCTACTCTTGAATCTAAAACATTTTCTGATAATGGGTTATTTATGATTGCAGGAAAAAAACCTAATTTTGATTTTTCTCCTGTTGTTGAAACGGCATCAAAATCTGTTTGAGTCATATATGACATCATCATATTATCATTTGAATCAACAGTAATAATGATTTCGTTGGCATTCCATTTATAGATTGCGTTTGTGTAAGAAGATGCAAGCCCATAGGCGAGAGATGTCAAAAAATAAACTAAATAACTGATGAGAACAATCACAGAAATAATGAGTGCAAATTTTGTCTTTGAGTATTTTAATTCTTTAAATGCTAAAAACATTTTATCCTCCTTATTAATTATTTTTTTGTAATAACTTTTCAATATCTTTGGCTATTCTGGCAGGCTTTACAAAAGGTGCATAGCGTTTTATTACATTGCCATTTTGGTCAACTAAAAACTTTGTGAAATTCCACTTAATCTTTTTGCAAAAAAGACCTTTTTGATGTCTTTTTAAATAGGTGTATAAAATAAATTCATCTTTTCCATTCACATCAACTTTTTGAAATCTTGGGAATGAAGTTTCAAACTTATCCACACAAAATTTATTTATTTCTTCAATTGTTCCTGGAGCTTGTTTTGCAAATTGATTGCAAGGAAAATCTAAAATTTCAAATCCTCTGTTATGAAACTTGTCATATAATTCTTCTAGTCCCTCATATTGTGGTGTAAAAATGCAATTTGTTGCAGTGTTGACAATCAATAAGACTGTCCCTTTATATTGTTCAAGTTCAACAATGTTTTTGTTTATATCTTCTACTCTGATTTGATAAATGCTCATTTCCATACCTCCATTTTTATGCACAAATTAATTATATTTCTACAAAATTATACAATATATTTTAAAAATCTCAAACAAAAAATAAAAAACTAGAAATTAATCTAGTTTTTTAACTTTTTAATATAAACTTATTTTGTTTTTTTAATTTTCAAAACTTACAATGATGCCTTTTTCTAATGCATAGAATGAGCAAAGTCCTCTCATTGGAATTGTTCTGATACTTTTAAAATCATATTTTTCTTTCATTTCTTTTTCCAAATCTTCAGCAATTTTAACATTGAAACAATGAGAAATTATGCAACTTTTTGAAAAGATTGTTTTGAGTTTGAGCCCTATTTCTTTGACGAGAACTTTTAGTGCCCACTTTATTCCAATCGCTTTTTTTGCAAATTTTATCTCGCCATCGTTGGCAACGCAAATTGGTTTGATCGATAATGCAGAAGCAATGAGTGCTTGGGCTACAGAGACCCTGCCATTTTTTGCAAGATTATCAAATTTGTCTAAGACAAAATAAAGTTCAATCCTTGTCTTGACATATTCATGAATTTCTTTGCAAATTTCTTCATATGAAATATTTTTGTTTATAAGTTCAACTAGTTTATCGACAATTAAAATCATCGTCCCGCTGGTAGATTTTGAGTCTATCACAAAAGCGTCATCTGGGTTTAAAAGCATTCCTTTTGCAACATTTGCAGAGTTAAAACTTCCGCTTAATTTTGAAGATATGGTTATTATAAAATATTTGTCTGCTCCGTGCATTTCGTCAAAAAATTGAGTGGGAGATGGACAAGTGGAAGTAGATTTTCCTTTAAAAGCATTCATACTATTAAGCATTTGTTTGATGTCTAACTTTTCGTCGTCAACAAAATCTTCTCCATTTACATTAATAGTCAATGGGGCAATGCTAAAATCAACCCCTGTTTTTTTTAAGTAGTCTTTTTTTAGATCGCAACTACTGTCTGCAATAATTTTATATTTCATTTTTTACTTTCCTTTTAATTTATGAGTGTATTATATTCAAAAAAATCTTTATTACAACACTATTTCTGAAAAAGTATGTCTACTCTACTCGCTTTTCTCTCTATACATTAAAAAATTGACTCTACTGCGAAGAGAGTCGACCTTTTTATATACATTTTGTAAATTTTTTAAATGCTTTGTAAATTAATTTGCTTCCACATAATTAATTTTTTTAGAGCAGGTACAAGCAAGTAAATCTTTTTCTGCTTCCTTGTGAAAAAGTTCTGTTTCTTTTGAAAAATTAACGTCAACCGAGTCGATTTCTGTTCGCATTGAGAATCCATTTTCTGTCTTAAATTTTCTTGCATCAAACAAAGCTTTTTTAAGTTCCGACCCAAATTTTAAAATGTTTTTATTAAGTTTTTGTGGATTTTCCCAGAGCAATAGATGAATGGATTTTTCACCGACAAATTTTCTAAATCCTTTTTGATAAACATATTCTGTGAAATGCGGAATATAAATTGAATACATTTTAAGAATATTAAATAATGAATAAAAAATTGCATATTGTGCCGATTTTCTTTCCTTCTCACCGTGAATTTCAGGCTTATACAGTCTGTCTTTTACAATCTCAATATAGTTGTCGCAGAGATCACTCCAAAAGAGGTCGTCAATCACTTTTCTTGCAAGCCCAATTTCATATTCATCAAGATATTTTTTCGCTTCAAGGATAGTCTCGTTTGTTTTTTCAATTATCCACTTGTCCGCTGACAATATCTTCTTTGGCAAATATTTAGAGTCAAAATCTTGCAAATGCGAAAGCACAAATTTGCAGGAATTCCAAAGTTTTGTGATGAAACGTTTGGAAGTGTCCACAACATCTTTTTCGTCAAAAAAAGTGTCTGTTCCAAGTTTTACATTTGCCGTGCCATAGCGAATGTAATCGGCAGTGCAATTTGCAATGAGTTCTTGTGGCGAAACAACTGCATTTCCTTTTGATTTACTTATCTTTTCGCCTGGTTTAGCAAGGACGATGCCCGATATCATCATCTCATTCCAAGGAACATTGTTATGTTGATACATACTCCTCACAATGGAATAAAACGCCCAAGTTCTGATGATTTCGTGTGCTTGAACTCTTAAAGACATTGGGGTAATTTCACTTTTGTCAACTCCAAATTTCTCGGAAATTGATTGATTGATTGAAGTTGATATGGAGGAGGTTGCCCATGTGTCTAAAACAGCACTCTCTTGTTTAAACTCTTTGCCACCGCATTCACAAGTGCCAATATATGGCGTTTCAAGTGGATTGACAGGAAGATTTTCCTCTTTCGCAAAGTGAACTTTGCCACACTTTGTGCAATAATAGACTGGAAAAGGCACTCCAAAATATCTTTGGCGAGAAATGCACCAGTCCCATTTTAAATTCTCCACCCATGTGACATATCTATTTTGCATATAGGCAGGATTCCATTTGATTTTACTTCCAAGTTCGAGAAGTTTTTCTTTGTGTTTACAGACACTGATATACCATTGCTTTGACGGAATAATTTCAACTTCCGTGCCACACCTTTCGTGTACGGAAACAATATGTTTAATCTTTTCACTGCGAATAAGAAGGTTCTGCTCTTTTAAGATTTTTACAATCTCTTTTCTTGCATCAAGTGTTTTCATTCCGCCAATAAAGGGGACTTCCTCTGCAATTTGACCGTTTGTTAAAATTATTTTTTTATATGGAAGTGAGTATTTTTCAAACCATTCGACGTCAGTTGTGTCGCCAAACGTGGCACACATAACAGCACCCGTGCCTTTGTCAATTTCAACTTTGCTGTCTGTTAGGACTGGCACTTCAAAATTGTAGAGTGGAACGGTGATATTTTTCCCAACAATATTTTTATATCTCTTGTCTTTTGGATTAACAAAAACACACACGACTCCAAACAAAAGTTCAGGTCTTGTCGTCGCAATTTCCACGACTTTCCCATCGATTTTGAAAGGAAGATAGTTGAAAAAAGAGTCAATTTCTTTCGAATCAAGTTCGCTCTGAGCAATAGAAGTTTGGCACTCTGTGCACCAGAGAACTGGCGACTCTTTAATGTATGCATCGCGGTTTTTTGCGAGTTCAATGAAAAGTTTTTGAGAGAGTTTTTGAGAATCTTTGCTGATTGTTGAATAAGTAAGATCCCAATCACACGAAAAGCCCATTGATTTCCAAAGGCTCTTAAATTCTTGCTCATATTTTTGAGTCGTCGCAATGCACTTTTCGCAAAACTCGCTTCGTGGCAATTCGCTCGCCTTAACATTATTTTCCCTCTCAACAAGTCTTTCTGAAGGGAGCCCATTGTCATCAAACCCAAAAGGATAATAGAGATTATTGCCTGTCATTCGTTTATAACGAACAGCAATCTCTGCCTGCGTGTAACTGAAAATATGCCCGATGTGCAATTTGCCATTCACTGTTGGAGGAGGTGTGTCAATTGAAAAAAGAGGCTTTGATTTATCACGGACAAACTTATAAATTTTGTTTTCTTCCCAAAATGTTTGCATCTTTTTTTCAATTTCATTTCCGTCATAATGCTTTTCGTATTCTTCCATTTTTTCTCCCTATGTTGCACATTTCAAATAAATTTTTATTTATAATTATATAGTGAAGCCTTATAAAAATCAACAAAATTAATCACCACAGCAAAAATAAAACTCACCAAAAGAGGTGAGTTTAAAATCTTAATCTAATATATTATTGAAACTTTTCGTTAAGGTCTTCAAGTTCTTCTTGAACATATTTGACTTTTTGAGTGTAGACTTTTTCATATTTTGAAAGGATTTGTTTTGCCATTTTGATTTTCTCAGTGTATTCCATTGTTGAAACTTTGTTTGTGTTTAAAAGATAATCGCCATAGTAATAAAATTCGTGATTTGCTGACCCACACTCTTCGGTTCGTTCTCTCTTAAAAAGAAGACATATCGTTTTAAAAAATATTTTGACATCTAATTTGAATTTATTTTTTGTATTTACATATTCAATGTCATATCTTATAACATCGTCCCAACAAGCTTCATTTCTGCCATTAATTTGAGCAAGCCCTGTTATCCCCGGACGAACTTTACTTCGCTTGTTTTGCTCTTCGTCAAAAAAGATTATGTCTTTTAAGAGTTTTGGACGTGGACCAATGAAAGACATTTCCCCAATAAAAATGTTCCAAAGTTGAGGGAGTTCATCAAGATTTGAAGTCCTTAAAAATTTGCCAAAGTTTGTAAGCCTTCTGTAATCTGGAAGAAGATTGCCGTTTTCATCTGTTTCATTTGTCATACTTCTAAATTTTCTCAACTTAAAAAGTTTGTTATTTTTGCCCGGTCTGTATTGACAGAAAATTGCGGGGCTTCCAAGTTTAATCAAAACCAAAACCCAAGTTAAAAGAATAACTGGAGATAATATTATTAATGCTATCCCTGAAAGTAGTATATCAAACAACCTTTTTATAACTTTATACAAAATAATTACCTTTTAAGTTTTACTTTATTTTTAATCAATAATTTTTATTATATTGTCACTACAAAAATAGTTTGTCAAGAAATATTGTGAAAAATTCAAAAACACCTGTGTTTTTACACTCGTTTTATGTCACAAACTCCTTGGCAAGCGGAAATCTTTCTCGTGATTTCTTCCAGTCTTTCCAAGCTCTGAATGCCTATTGTAAGCCTTATTGCCGGACAAGTCTTTTTTTGTTCCATAATCAAACTTAAAAGTGAGATCTTATTTTCAGCAAGAATGGAAGTTATTTGCGAAGTTATATTACTTCCAGCATTTGTATAAATCAAAAGAGTAACACGATAATCATTTTGAACTTCACTTGACCATTCCACTTCAATAAGTCTTTCTTTTTGATAATTTTCCACATTTTTGCAATTCTTCCTATGAACAACAATCCCTCTGCCCTGCGAGATAAACCCTATGATTTCGTCGTTTGGAATTGGGTGGCAACAAGTGCCAAACTTTATCATCAAATTATTCACGCCTTTAACGACTACTGCTTTTTCGTTTTTATCCGCCTTTGTGTTTTTTAGGATAAGCAATTTTTGTTGGGCTTTCATTTCAGCCCGATATAGTTGCATAAATTTATTAACGATAACTTTTGCAGAAAGATTGCCGTTTCCCATGGAGGCATAAAATTCATCTAAATTTTCAAATGAATATTTTTGAAAAATCTCATCAAAACGCTCTTTACTTAGTAATATTGAAGGAATAACCCCTGTGTTTTTAACGGCACTCTCAAAAATACTTTTGCCCATTTTGATGTTTTCATCTTTCATTTCTCTTTTAAAAAACTGTTTTATCTTAGTTTTCGTTGCAACGAGTTTTGCAATCTTTAACCAATCTCTTGAAGGCCCTTTGCTGTTTTGTGAAGTTAGTATTTCCACCACGTCACCATTGTTTAGAGGTGATGAAAGAGGAGCCATTTTTCCATTTATCTTCGCCCCAACGCATTTGTTGCCCACGGCACTATGTATGGCATAGGCAAAATCTATGGGCGAAGAATCAGATGGCAAATGAATAACTTTGCCAAGTGGTGACAAAACAAAAATCTCACCGTCATAAATATCCGTTCTGAAAGTTGCGATGATTTCTTTTGAAGTTTTTGACTTGTTTCCTTCGATTAATTCTCTTAAAAAACCAAGTTTTTGGTCGAGCGAATCGGCATTTTTCCTCTTTTCTTTATACATCCAATGCGCACAAAAACCAAACTCGGCAGCCCTGTGCATTTCGCACGTTCGAATTTGAATTTCTATTGGCTTATCTTTCCAAAAAACAGTGGTGTGGAGCGATTGATATCCGTTTGATTTTGGTGTGGCAATATAGTCCTTGAAGCGATATGAAATGGGAGTGAGGTCGGCATGAATTTTGCCCAGAAGCGCATAACAATTGGACACATCTTTAACAATCACACGCAAGGCAACAAGGTCAAAAAGATTGTCAATTTTTTCATTTTTATTTCGCATCTTATTATATATGCTATATATATGTTTCTGTCTGCCGGTCACTTCGCCTTCAATCTCAAGTTCAACCAAAGAGTCTTTAAGATATTTTGTAATCTCATCAATCATTTCTTTGCCAGAGCCATATGAACATTCAATCGCTTGCTTAATTTCCTCATATTTTTCCGGTTCTAAAATTTTGAATGCCAAATTTTCAATCTCCGACTTAATCGAAGATATCCCAAGGCGTGCAGCAAGAGGCGCAAAAAGGTCAAGTGCAATTTTCGCTTTCAATTTTTTTTCGTTTTCGGCATAAAGTTTTTCATTTTTAAGTTCAGCAAGGACTAGGGCAAGTTTGATTATTATCACCCTCAAATCTTTGGCAAGAGCAAAATATAACTTTCTGATATTTTCGGCTTCTTGCTCCTCATTGTTATATTCAACATTGTGAATTTTCACACTATTTTCAAGCATTTCCAAAACTTCTTCATTAAAAATTTCTTTCACTTCTTTTGAAGAAATGTGACCGTGTGCAAATGGCACAAAAATATAGGTAACAATTAAAGTGTTATTATCCATTTTAATGCTTTTTAAAATTTCAACTGCTTGCTCTGCTTTCAAAACATTTATGGGCGAGCATTTCTCAATTAATATTATTTTCGCTTTTTCACAGCAAGTTTCATCAATTATATCTGTCATTTCCAACCTTTATAGTCGCATTTTATTTTCTTTATTCAAAAATTTATTTTACCATTATTTTTATGCTTTTGCAATAATTATAATTTCTTTATTCCAATTTTAGTCAATAATAGATATATTTTTTAAAAAATATAATAATCTGTTATAGTAAAAATATTTCTTTATATAAAAAAAGAAAAAATGTTTTTCATTTGAAAAAAAATCTTTTTTTGATATAATGAAAAAAATAAAAGGAAAACATTATGCAACTATATGACGAACTTGTCTCTCGCGGACTTGTGAAACAAACAACAGATGAGGACAAAATCAAAGAACTTATTAATAACGGAAAAGCAGTGTTTTATATTGGATTTGACCCCACGTCAGATTCGCTTCACGCAGGGCATTTTATGACTCTCAGTTTTATGAAAAGACTTCAACTTGCAGGTAACAAACCCATTGTTTTATTGGGCGGTGGAACAGGTTACATTGGCGACCCAAGCGGAAGAACAGATATGAGGTCTATGCTCTCGCCTGAGCAAATTGAAAGAAATTGCAACTCTTTTAAAAATCAAATTGCAAAATTCATTGATTTTAGTGACGGAAAAGCACTTTGTGTGAACAATGCAGATTGGCTTTTAGATTTAAAATATGTGGATATGCTCAGAGAAGTGGGTCCGCATTTTAGCGTGAACAATATGCTTAGGGCAGAATGTTACAAACAAAGGCTGGAAAAAGGACTTTCCTTTTTGGAATTTAACTATATGATTATGCAAAGTTTTGATTTTTTCTATCTTTTCAAAAACTTTGGTTGCAATATGGAGGCTGGTGGTGACGATCAATGGTCTAATATGCTCGGTGGAACCGAACTTATCAGAAGAAAATTGGGCAAAGATGCCTATGCTATGACGACAACATTGCTCCTCAACAGCGAGGGAAAAAAAATGGGCAAAACTGCAAAAGGAGCAGTGTGGCTTGACGCAAAAAAGACAAGTCCTTTTGAGTTCTATCAATATTGGCGAAACGGAGCAGACGAAGACGTAATAAAATGTTTGAAAATGCTCACATTTTTACCACTTGATGAGATTGAAAAAATGTCTCATTGGAAAGGCGAAGAACTCAACCGTGCAAAAGAAATTCTTGCCTTTGAATTGACAACTCTTGTGCATGGGAAAGATGAGGCAGAGAAAGCAAAAAGCGCATCTCAAAATCTTTTTTGTGGATTTGGCGACGACTCAAACATTCCCACAAAATCGCTGAGTTGCAATTGCCTTTTACAAGGAAAAATTAATATACTCGACTTGCTTTGTGAATCAGGACTTTGTCTTTCAAAAAGTGAGGGACGAAGGCTTCTTTCGCAAGGAGGACTCACCATAGACGGAAAATCCGTGCTAGACATATCTTTTTGCGTGGACGAAAATGAAATTAAAAACGGTATAACCTTGAAAAAGGGCAAAAAAACTTTCCTAAAAATTAAATTTTAATAAAATTATAGATACAAAAAGACAGAAAATCTGTCTTTTTTTTATACTATTTCTAACGCTTAATAATTTTTAATTTATTTTCAATTATTTTTTGGCACTTATCTAATGTTTGATCAATTGTCAAGTTCGAGTTGTCTATGATTATGGCGTCTTTTGCAGGAAGCATTGCCCCAAATTCTCTGTATGTGTCTATTTCATCGCGTTTTTCGATGTCTTTTTTTATCGTTTCAAGGCTAACTTTTTCTTCTCCAATTTGGTTATATCGTCTTTTCGCTCTTGCAATAACACTTGCAGTGAAGAAAAACTTGCATTGAGCACTAGGCAAAACAACTCTGCCAATATCTCTCCCTTCGACAATGCAATCATTTTTTTGTGCAAACTCACGCTGAATTTGTCGCACTTTTTCTCGCAAATTATCATAACCCGAAAGCAGTGGAGTATAGTTGCTCACTCTTTCTTCTCGAAGAAAAGAGGTGAAGTTTGTGCCGTTTATAATAACATTTTGCTCTCCCTCATTAAACTCAACTTTAATAATAATATTTTTAAGAAAATTATTTATAATTTTTTCTGTAGGTTTAACATCTTTGTATTGTTCCAGATATTCACAGGTAATCCCACGATATATTGCCCCAGTGTTTAATTTCTTTATTTTTAGTCTTTCAGACAATCCTTGAGCGATTGTGGATTTTCCACTTCCTGCCTTTCCGTCGATTGTTATCACAAACATTTTTCACCTCAGATTTTAGTTTAATTATATCTTTTTTTAATTTTTAATCAAATAGTTATCAACATTTTAACAACATAAGTTGACTAATCATCAAATTAAACTTAAAATAACTTTGAGGTAACAATTATGGATTTACAAACACCAACCGTTCATAATGATGCAAGAAAAGGTGAAATTGCAAAAACAGTTATTATGCCCGGAGACCCAATTCGCGCCAAAAAATTTGCAAAAAAATTTTTGAGACACAGAAAACTTGTTAGTTCTGTGAGGAACAATCTTTGTTTCACGGGGACCTATAAGAAAGTGCCTGTGACGATTATGTCTTCTGGAATGGGCAATGCTTCAATGGGAATTTATTCATATGAACTTTTCAACTTTTATGATGTGGAAAACATCATTCGCGTCGGAACGACTGGTTCGCTTGACAAAAAACTTGTCATCGGCGACATTCTTGTGGGCGAAAGAGTTTTTAGCGACACAAACTTCTCAAATATTTTCAAAAATGGCGGAGAGACTTCTTTCACTTGTTCTAAAAAATTACTTACTGAACTAAAATTGGTTGCAAAGGAAAATAATATTAAAATAGTTTGCGATTCTATCTTTTCCACCGACACTTTTTATGACTCAGTTGAAAAAAATAGACAAATGATTTCTCTTGGAATTAAAGGTGTGGAAATGGAATCTGCTTCACTTTACTTCAATGCCAATGAGTCTAAAAAAAATGCACTTTGCCTTTGCACTGTGTCAGACGAAATTTTGACAAACAAAAAAACAAATGCAAAACAACGGGAAAATGACTACGAAAAAATGTGCATTCTGGCACTTGAATTAGCAATTAAAATGCAAAATAAAACATTAAGGAATAAGCTATGAAAAAAACAAAAAAATTTTATAATTCCCTTGCAATATCTCTTTTTTTAGTCGTCGCAACTCTTGTTGTTGGAACAATTTTTGATTTGCAAATTAGCAACGCTTTGGCAGATTTGACTGTTGGAAAATATCATTCAGAAAATTTGTTTGCAACTATTTTTGAATGTATTGGCGAAGATGTTTTATATTTATTTTTACTTTGTGCTTTTGCAATTTTGTTCTTTTATTTTTTAAGAAATCCTCTGAAAAAAAGTTGGATTAATGTTTCTCTTTTAATAATTTTGTGCGTTTCAAGTATTATTTGCTCTTTTTATGGATTGAACAAAACTCTCAATTACATTTCAATATACACAGATTTTGGCTTAGATAGTTTTGTGGCAAACATATTTGGAAAGCTCGCTATTATTGGATTTTCAATCTCAATCTCAATTTTAATTTTTTTCATTTTTGGGAGATTAAAAAAAGAGATGATTGTTTCTCTTACGGGCTTTGCTTTAGCCGTGCTTATTGTGGCAGGAATTTCAAATGGAATTGTTCAAGGAAGCAAACTTATCTTTGACAGGACAAGATATAGAGCAATGATTTATGAAGGTTACACAAATTTTGAATATTATACAAATTGGTTTATCATAAACACAAACAAATTTTCTTCAACTTCAACTTTCTATTCAGACTTTTTCAAATCATTCCCGTCGGGGCACACCTGCGCAGCAGCAAGCACATTTTTGCTCATTTTACTTCCAAACTTTTTGCAAAAAGTGGACACTAAAAAATGGAAGGTATTTTTCTATTCTTTCGCAAGTATATACACTTTGATAGTTGCTCTTTCAAGATTAATCGGCGGAGCACATTTTTTCACAGATGTTTTTATTGGTGGAATGGTGACTGTTGCAAGTGTTCTAATTGTAAAATGGTTTTTTGTGGAAAAATTAAAATTTCTTCAAAAAAAAATAAAACACAATCAAAATAAAACACAATTAAAATAATTATGCGAATAACTGAATAATTATAAATTACTAATATAAAAAATTCTTTTACATAAAATAATGCAAAGGAATTTTTTATGGAAATTAAAAAAGAAAAAGATACATCTACTAGGTTAAATAAAGACGATGCAGTGGGGAAAGTTACTGGATTTTTTCTATTTAGGAATTTTATTGATGGTTATAATGCTGACAAAAACAAATCGGAAGATGAAAGAAAAAACATAAGAAAATATGGAAAACTTTCAATTACTCTTTCCATAATAGCACTATTAATCTCGGCTTGTTGCCTATTTTTCAACTTATCTAATGTGAACTTTTTTGGCTTTTCCTATGTCTTAATGCTTGTTATTTATGTTTTTAGTGGAATTATAATTTCCATTTTTCTGTCGATTTATGGATTTGTTTTTGGAGTGATGCAAATAAGACTAAACCGCAAATCCATTGGAGTTTTTGGCTTAGTCTTATCAATTTTATCAATGCTTTCCAGCGTTTTTTTAATTATTATATTAGTAATATAAAAATAAATTAATTATTTTTATAAATCTGCTTTATTTTTGCTGTTATATAATTCCATTTTTTTGGCAACAAGTGCTGACACTTCATTCATTCCATTATAGAGATATTTTCTATAGTCAATGTTTGTGTTGTTTTTCTCTATATTTTGCAAGATGCCGATGAGAAAAGAAATTCGTATGTCAGTGTCTCCATTAATCTTACAAATATTTGTCAAACTTACTTTGTGTAAAATGTCATCTGAAACACCCTTTGCTCCATGAATATCCACCCCAAGTTCAAGCAATCGTGCAACATCTTGTCCGTCAACACCACTTGCGCCATGTAAAACAAGAGGGGTGTTTGGGATTTGTTCCTCAATCTTTTCCAAAATGTCAAAGCGAAGCCTTGCGTTTCCGCTAAATTTATAAGCCCCGTGTTTTGTTCCTATCGACACTGCTAAGCTATCCACTTTCGTCTTTTTAACAAACTCTTTTGCTTGAAAAGGATTTGTGTAGAGACTGTCTTTATCTGCAACGTCAAGGTCCTCTTCAATGCCAGCAAGAGAGCCAAGTTCTGCTTCAACAGAAACATTGAATTTGTGGGCATATTCAACAACATTTTTGGTTATTTTTATATTGTCCTCAAACGAAAGCATTGAAGCATCAATCATAACTGAGTCACAGCCCACATCAATTGCCTTTTTAACACTTTCAAGAGATTTGCCGTGGTCAAGGTGAAAACTAATCGGCACTTTGCAAGATTTCCTGGCTGAAGTGATGAAGTTTTTAAGATAATCTTCGCCAATGAACGACATTGCTCCCTCTGACACCTGACAAATGACAGGGGAATTTTGATTTTCTGCAGCGAGAATGATTGCTTTCAAAACTTCAAGGTTTGCAAAGTTGAACGCCCCCACTGCATATTTATTTTTTAAAGCATTTGTTAAAAGTTTATTTTCCATTTTTTCTTCCTTAATCTTATTTTATAACTTTTATTTTACAACAAATTGTCAAAAATGTTAAACATATTTTCGTCAATATATTGTAATATCGATTTGTTAAAACTTATCAAATATATTATAATATGTTATATGGATATTTCATACCTAATCCCAATATTTGAAAATAATGATGCCAAAATATTTTTTGAAACATTTTTGTCGTCAAAATTCTTTTGTGAGCATAAAAATGTGCAAATTTTGACATATGTGGCAAAAAGTGATGAGAAAAATCTAAAAGTTCTAAAAGACTTATCAAAGAAAAATAGTATTATTAAAGTTTTTATTGAAGAAAAAACTTTTTCATATAATAGTGTCTACAAAAAAGCAATCAATATTATGAAAGGTGATATTTTACTTTTGGGCGACGCAGAAATTCAAAACCTAGATTTGATTTTCTCAAAATGTCTTGAAAAATATAAACTTGGGGCTAACATTGTGCTTGTTAAAAAAAGATTTAGTGGGATTAAAAACTTTTTTATCAGTGCTTTTGAAAACTTTTACAATTTTGTTATAAAGATTTTCACAGGTAAAAAAGACAGGTTTAACATAATTTCACTTGGACTTTACGATAAAAATGTGATAGATGTTTTTAAAACTCTGCCTGAAAAATGTTGTTTTCTTAAAAACACAAAAAACCTCTTTGGATTTTCCTCAAGGACGATTTATATTGAATCAAAAGTAAAAACTAATAAACTCGATTTTAAAAAAATGACCACTACTCTTTTATTTGCTATCATCTCATTTTTCTTATCTTTTGTTCTTTTTTTAACGACATTGTTTTTGAATGTTTTTCTTCAACAAGTTCCCCCCGAATATAATCTTTTTGCAATTTTTGGTTGCATAATATTGCTTATATTAGCAAGTATAATTTCCCCAAAGCATTTTTATAACATTAGAAATAATGATTAGTAATAATTATTGATGATTAATAGTTGATTAATTATTTTTTTATGTTGTATAATAATTTTAGAGGAGATTAATATGAAAATTAAAGTTGGCATTAATGGTTTTGGAAGGATTGGGCGTCTAATTCTTCGTTCGATTTCAAAAAGAAATGATGTTGAGGTCGTGGGGATTAATGACCCATTTATCTCACCAGACTATGCAGAATATTTGACGAATTATGATTCTATTCACGGCAAATTTGATGGTGAACTTTCGCACACGGAAGATTCGCTCATTGTGAACGGGAAAAAGATTAAAATGTTTGCCGAAAAAGACCCAAGTATGATTGATTGGAAGAGTTGCGGGGCTGAATATATTGCCGAAGCAACTGGGAAATTTACAAATTTAGAAGGAGCCAGTCTTCACCTTAAAGCAGGAGCAAAAAAAGTTATCATCACCGCACCTGCGAAAGACGGAATCCCTATGTTTGTTATGGGTGTGAATGAAAAGGGTTATACAAAGGACAAAAATATTGTCTCAAACGCAAGTTGCACGACAAATTGTCTTGCTCCACTTGCAAAAATTATTAACGACAAATTTGGCATTGAAGAAGGGCTTATGACAACAATTCACTCCACAACTGCAACTCAACTAACAGTTGATGGGCCTTCAAAAAAAGATTGGAGAGGAGGAAGAGCCGCAAGTTATAACATTATTCCGTCTTCCACCGGCGCGGCAAAAGCAGTGGGGGAAGTTATCCCTGAACTTAAAGGCAAATTGACAGGAATGAGTTTTAGAGTTCCAACAATCGACGTTTCTGTGGTTGACTTAACAATTAAACTCAAAAATTCAACAACTTATGAAGAAATTAAAAAAGAAATTATAAGAAGAAGCGAAAGTGATTTGAAAGGAATTGTGGGATATACTGAAGAGCCCGTCGTTTCATCTGATTTTATCCACGATGAAAGGACTTGCATTTTTGACGCAAGTGCTGGGATTATGCTTAACGAAACTTTTGTCAAACTTGTGGCTTGGTATGACAACGAATGGGGTTATTCTTGCAAAACTGTCGACTTGATTGTTCATATGGCAAGCACTGACAAATAAATTTTAAGCCAAAATAAAAAAAACGCTTGTGAATTTTTCATAAGCGTTTTTTTCTGTAAAAGACTGAATAGTTATTATATTATAATTCTTCTCACACGTTAAATTTGAATAGGCAGACGTCGCCGTCTTGCATCACATATTCTTTGCCAACTGACTGGACTTTTCCTTTTTCTTTGGCAGAATTCAGACTACCAAGAGAAATGAGGTCATCATATTTCACAATTTCAGCACGAATGAAACCTTTTTCAAAATCACTGTGAATTTTCCCTGCTGCTTGAGGGGCTTTTGTCCCCACATTTATTGTCCAAGCACGCACTTCTTTTTCGCCAGCAGTAAGATAACTCATAAGTCCCAAAGTTTTGTAACTAATCATAATCAATTTTTCAAGTCCGCTTTTATTTATCCCCAATTCTTCTTTAAAAATTTGTCTATCTTGGACGTCAAGGGCAGTGAGTTCTTCCTCAATTTTGCAACTTAATGTGAGGACTTCTCCGTTTTCTGTGCTTGCAAAGTCAATCACTTCTTTAACATAAGCGATTTCAATTGGTTCTTTCAAAATGTCGTCTTCTGAAATGTTTGCAACATAAATGACGGGTTTTGTTGTCAGCAAAAATAGACTCTCAACATACTCTTTTTCTTTTTCGGTGAATTTCAAACTCCTCACAGGTTTTTCATTTTCAAGAGTTGCTTTGATTTTATTAAGCAAAACAATATTTTCTTTTGCTCCCACTCCTGCTTTCAGTTGCTTGTTTTCTTTTTCAATATATTTTGTCAAACTTTCAAGGTCCGCAAGGATTAGTTCCAAATTTATTGTTTGAATATCTCGACTTGGACTAACACTTCCTTCGACGTGAATGACTTTTTGGTCGTCAAAGCACCTGACAACGTGAACAATTGCGTCAACTTCTCTGATGTGACTGAGGAATTTATTGCCAAGCCCCTCGCCCTTGCTCGCACCTTTCACAAGCCCTGCAATGTCCACAAATTCAATCTGGGCAGGGGTCGTCTTTTTTGCAGAATAAAGTTTTGAGAGAGTTTCAAGTCTCTCATCTGGAACGTCAACAATGCCAACATTCGGCTCAATGGTGCAAAAAGGATAGTTCGCACTCTCCGCACCCGCATTTGTTATCGCATTAAACAATGTGCTTTTGCCAACATTTGGAAGTCCAACAACACCTAATCTCATTTTTTCGCCTCATTTTTTTGTAAATTATATCATTTTAAAGTCAAAATTAAAAGCAATTTTTCTTTTCACTTTTTTAAAAAGTTTGATAGAATGGACATATGAAAAATTGGCTATATAATTCTAACGTCATAATCACTGGTTCATCAAGCGGGATTGGTTTTGAATTGACAAAGATTTTAATTGAAGAATTTGGTTGTTCAGTTTTGGGTTTTTCAAGAAATGAAGAAAGACTAAAAAAACAGAAACTTGCTTTGAAAGAAAATTCTTCTAAGTTTTCCTATTTTGTGGGTGATGTTTCAAAACTTGAAGATTGGCAAAAGTTAAAAGAATTTTTAAACGACAAAGAGTTTAATCTTATCATTAACAACGCAGGAACAATGCTCCCATTTTTGAGAGCACAGAACATCTCTATTTTGGAAGCAAAGAGAGTCTTTGAAACAAACTTTTTTTCGATTTTATATTGTTTTAACGTCCTTTCCGATTATTTTTCAAAAAAGAAAAATGGTGGGATTATAAACATCGCGAGTGCTTCGGCACTTTGTTCTGTGCCAGGTCAAAGCATCTATTCGGCGTCTAAAAGTGCCGTGACCTCCTATTCAAAAATTCTTCAAAGTGAAAATAGAAATTTGTTTATTGGGACATATCCTCTTGGGTTTACTCTAACTAATATATTTTTTTCAAAAGATAATGAGAAAGCAGTTTTTGACCAAAAAAGTATGCGAATTATAAAGCACTTTTGCACATCTGCGCTCAAAATGGCAAGAAAAATTATTAATTCAATTAAGAAAAAGAAGCCGTATAAAGTGCTCGGAAACGATGCAAAATTGTTGAGATTTTTGGGCAAAGTTGCTCCCGTGCAGTCTTCAAAAATTATAGGTTTGCTTTTCAAATCCGTAAATCTTTCTTGTTTTGATGACCTTAATAAAGTGGAAAAGAAGAGCAAAGATTCTTAACTTTTTGCTTTGACTCCTTAACTGCTTTTTCGCCATTTTTAATAATATCTGTGATTATGTCTGCAATCAAAATCATTTCTTTTTCTTTCATTCCTCTTGTTGTGACTGCGGGAGTTCCAACCCGAAGTCCGCTCGTGATGAATGGTGAACGAGTGTCATTTGGGATTGCATTTTTATTCGTTGAAATATTTGCCTCATCAAGCAAAATTTCAAGTTCCTTTCCTGTTAAATTTTCTTGCGATAAATCAATTAATAAAAGATGAGTATCCGTTCCGTTTGTAACAAGTTTTATCCCATTTCTCATCAATCTGTTACTAAGTGCTTTTGCATTTTTTAAAATTTGCTCTTGATATGTTTTAAATTCAGGTTTTAACGCCTCTCCAAAAGCAACTGCTTTGGCACAAATAACGTGTTCGAGAGGTCCTCCTTGCAAGCCGGGGAAGATTGCAGAGTCAATCTTTTTTGCAAATTGCTCTTTGCACATAATGACTCCACCACGAGGTCCGCGGAGAGTTTTATGTGTGGTTGTCGTCACGACATCAGCATATGGAATGGGGCTTTGATGAATCCCTGTGGCGACAAGTCCTGCAATGTGTGAAATGTCGGCGACAAGATATGCCCCAACTTTGTCAGCAATCTCTCTAAATTTTTTAAAATCAATTTTTCTTGGATAAGCACTAGTGCCTGCCATAATAAGTTTTGGTTTTTCTTCAAGTGCTTGCTTTAAAATTTTGTCATAATCAAGAAGACCATTTTCCCCAACACAATAACAAACACTGTTAAAAATTTTTCCGGAAAGATTAACTTTTGAGCCGTGTGTGAGATGTCCGCCGTCGGCAAGATTAAGCCCCATTATAGTGTCGCCGGGTTTCAAAAGAGCAAAATATGTTGCAAAATTGACATTAGAACCACTGTGTCCTTGAACATTTGCATGTTCACAACCAAACAATTTTTTGAGTCTTTCAATGGCAATGTTTTCAATCTTATCAATAAATTCGCAACCTCCATAATATCGTTTACCTGAATAACCCTCTGCATATTTATTTGTCAAAACACTCCCAGTTGCTTCAAGAACCGACTCGCTCACAAAATTCTCACTGGCGATCAGTTCCAAATGATCTTCTTGTCTTTTTTTCTCTTTTTGAATTAGTTTATATATTTCAATATCATTTGTTTTCAACGAATTTTTCATTTTTTTACCTTCTACTGAGCATTTTATCATAAAAAAACCGTTTTTAAAAACATTTACAATACTTTTTCATTATGATAAAATGAAATTAAGGAAAAATTATGATTATATTAGATGGAAAAAATCTTGCTTTAAAAATTAAAAAAGACATTAAATTATCAATTGAAAAAAACTTTTTTGCAGATGGCATTTTGCCACCAAAACTCGCCATTGTCATTGTTGGAAGCAATCCCGCAAGTTTAATTTATGTTGCAAACAAACTAAAAGCCTGCGAATATGTTGGCATAAAAACAGAACTTTTCAATTTTGAAGAAAATGTAAGCGAAGTTGAACTTTCTGAAAAAATTTTTGAACTCAATTCAGACAACACAATAAACGGTATTTTAGTTCAACTTCCATTGCCAAAACACATAAATTCTCAAAATATAATTAATCAAATTTCAGAAGAAAAAGATGTAGATGGGTTGTGTGAGAAAAATTTGGGAAAACTTCTAACAAATAATAGACCTCTAAATTTAGGTTGCACCCCAAGTGGAATAATCACTTTGTTAAAAGAGTATGACATAAATATGGTTGGCAAAAATGTGGTTATCATTAACAGAAGTATTTTAGTTGGCAAACCTTTAACTTTGATGTTTCTAAATGAAAATGCAACTGTCACCGTTTGTCACAGTAAGACAAAGAATCTTAAAGAAAAAACTTTGCTTGCCGACATCATTGTTGTTGGCGTGGGCAGGATTGACTTTTTAAAAAATAATATGATTAAAAAAGGCGCGATTGTCGTTGATGTTGGAATAAACAGAAATGAGAATACAAACAAGATTCAAGGTGATGTTGATTTTCTTAATGTTTCAAAAAAAGCAAGTTACATCACGCCTGTTCCAAACGGGGTTGGGCCAATGACAATTGCTATGCTCCTTAAGAATACTTTTGAAAGTACAATTAAACAAAATAAAAAGCACTTGTAAAAGCGTCTTTTTTTAACAAAATAACAAATTTGAGCAAATTGCAAATTTTTATTTTTTATTTTTATTTTTAAAATAATTATAAAATCTAAATGGAGCGTAAATTATTGATTGAAAAATGAAAAAGAATACGCCGATAAATAGATAATGAATAGGGCTTAGAAATCTCATTCCAACATCTTCAAAAAGTGGGAGATAGTTTACATACAATAGATTTAATGACTCTCCCAATATTTTCCCAACAAAAAAGCATAGCGCTCCAAAAAATAATAGTGAGAGGATAGCACTCCAAACATCTAAAAAATTCCCCACTGAAATCCAACCCGAACAGGCGAAAGAGACTCCGAGCAAAATCACAAGCGTTCGAGTGAGAGTAAACAAAAGGTTATAGCAGTGATAGAATTCAAAATTGCTATTAAGCCCGACGGGATATATTAAAGATATAAAGCAGACAAAGGTTGCAACACTAAAAACAAAACTTAGTCCAAAAGTTTTTGTTGTGATATTCTTTTTTTGAAAAAACGCAAACAGGGATAAAATTATCGTAAGCCAAACACAAATTGTTGAGAAATTTAAGTCAACTATATTCACAAATGTTAAACTCTCAAAGTTATGTTCTAAATATAAATATCTCCAAATAATTCGGCAAATTTCAAAAAAAATTAAAATAATACTTATCACAAGAACAAAAATCTTTTGATAAGAAAATCTTTTGCGAAAAAAATAGAGAGAAAAAAACGCAACAATAACTAACCCAATTAAAAGTAGGACATATTGATTTGTGGTGAACATATAATTAATGTTTGTATAATTATCAAGTGACAAAATATAATTCATTTTTATCCTCTAATATTAGTCTAAAGAATATTAAGTTTTTTGTCAAAATAAATTTGATTTTTTAATTATAATTGCCTTTTTTTTAAATATATGTTATATTACAAAAGAAATAAATTTGCAGGTATAGTTTAGTGGTAAAACATTTGCTTCCCAAGCAAGCAATACGGGTCCGATTCCCGTTACCTGCTCCAAAAAATATATAAAAGAAGTAAATTTTTTTTACTTTTTTTTGTTTGATTTATAAATAGATAAATAAATAAAAAACAAGAATATTTTCTTGTTTTTTATTTATTTTTTTCTCAAAGATATTTTCAAATTATTTCTTGGATTCGTCATTATCATTAGTCTTTAAAGATTTTTCTTTTTCTTTTAGAGTTTCTTTTGTTGGTGTTATTAACTCGTCAGTTTTTTTAACTTTTTTTGAAGTCTTTTTTGAAATTTTATTTATGGTTTTTTCCTTTTTTAATTCTTCAACTTTTTCTTCTGCTTGTGTAATCACTTTTACAGAATCCTCTTTCACTTTTTGAATTTCTTCCTGAGATAAAACTCCGCCATTTTTTAATGCTTCTGCTGTTTTGATTCTAATATTTTGTTCTTTTCTTGTTTTTTCCAACTCTGCTTCAGCACGTTCAATCTCTATTTTTGCTTTATTGCGAACCTCTTCTTTTTCCATTTGAGAAATAACTTGTTTTGATGTTTTGCCTTTCATTATAAGTTCAATTTCATTATAATAAATTGTTTCTTTTTCAAGTAAGACGTCAATCATCGTGTCAATTTCTTTCAAGTGTATTTTTATAATATTTTTAGCATCTTCAAAGCATTTGTCTATAATCATCTTTACTTCTTTGTCAATTTCTGACGCAGTATTTTCACTATAAGTCACATGAGTTTGATAATCTCTGCCTATGAAAACTTCGCTGTTTGATGCAAAGTTCAAAGGTCCTAGTTTAACACTCATACCCCATTCCATCACCATTTTTCTAGCAATTTTTGTGGCACGTTCAATATCATTTTGAGCACCAGTGGAAATGTCTTTTATGAGAATTTCCTCTGAAGCGCGCCCGCCCAAAAGTTGAGTGATTGTCGCCATTAATTTATTATATGACATATGACTTTCGTCATTGTCTGGACGACTTATTGTATATCCGGCCGCCATTCCACGCGGAATTATTGACACTTCTTGCACAACATCGCAATGCTCTAAAACTTTCCCAATGATTGCATGCCCTGATTCGTGACAAGCAGTTATTCTTTTATCGCTATCTGTAATGATTCTGCTTCGTTTTTGTGGGCCCATTAAAACTTTATTTATACTTTCAGTAATATCTGTCATAGTAATGATTTTTCTGTTTTCTCTTGCTGCAAGAATTGCCGACTCGTTCAAAAGATTTTCTATGTCTGCGCCTGTAAATCCGCTGGTTAATCTTGCCAAGTTTTTGAAGTCAACTGAACTGTCAATCGGCTTGTTTCTAGCGTGAATTTTCAGTATCATTTCGCGTCCTTTAACATCTGGAGGATTAATGAAAATCTGCCTATCAAACCTGCCCGGTCGCAACAAAGCAGGGTCTAAGACGTCACTTCTATTTGTGGCTGCAATGACAATTATGCCCGTATTATCTTCAAATCCGTCCATTTGCACAAGTAATTGATTTAACGTCTGCTCGCGTTCGTCGTTTCCACCCCCAAGCCCTGCGCCTCTTTGACGACCAACAGCATCAATTTCGTCAATAAAAACAATGCAAGGAGATTCTTTTTTCGCTTGATCAAATAAATCTCTAACCCTTGATGCTCCAACACCGACGAACATTTCAACAAAATCCGAACCGCTTATTGAAAAGAACGGAACACTACTTTCGCCAGCAATTGCTTTTGCAAGCAATGTTTTCCCAGTGCCAGGGAGTCCAACTAATAGGATTCCTTTTGGAATTTTCGCACCCAATTCTGAAAATTTTTGGGGATTTTTAAGAAATTCAACAATCTCTTGCAATTCCTCTTTTTCCTCATCTATACCAGCAACATCTGTGAACTTAATTTTAACATTATGCGCAATCTGGGCTTTTGTTTTTCCAAAATTAAAACTTTTTGAATTAGCCCCTAAAATACTCTTAATTAAAATAAAACCAATTCCGACAATAATTATTATGCTTATATATGGCAATAAATTCTCCCACCAAGAAGTACCAACATGAACAGATTCTTGCGAAATAATAACCCATTGATCATTCGCATTGACTTCAAGTGCATTGTGTGTGCGAGCAAAAGCATTATAATCATCAATATAAAATTGTAACTTTTCAAGTTCTTGTTCTGAAACAAAATTAAAGTAGTAGTCGCTTGATTTAGTAATGTTAGCAACCGTATTTTCACTATCTGTCCTCAAAACATAGCCCGTTCCACTGTCACTTATAACAATATATTTTATTAAACTTTCCTGAGAATATCTATTTTCTGTTTCTCCCGAGGGTATACCAATAAGTTCTTCAATAGTTCCATTTCCATTAACAGAAGAGCCGGAAATAATAATTTTTGTCCCAATAGACGCTCCTTGAGTTAAATATATTAAAAAAATTATCGCGACAAGCGAAATTATAAAAAACATAAGTCCTTTTGATTTAGTATTTTTCAATCGAATATCCTCCAACTTTAATATTATATATATTATCATAAACAAATTTTCAATGCAAATAAATATTCTTACAATATTATTCATAATAAAATAATTTTTTATCTTTATCGACCAAAAATTTGCTCTAAAAGTAACTAAAAGTAGCATCTATCAAATGAAAGGATTTTATTCCGAACTATAAGTCATTAATCTAGTTATAAACTTATAACTAAATTTTATATATATTTTTATTTGATTTTTTATTTTTAATAATTACCATTAATATGTTCCACGTGGAACATTTTAATATAGATTGTTATTTTTTTATTATAAATTCATTTATTATAAACATTTTCAATTTAATTTATGTATTATTTATATTTTTATGTTATTTATTTGTTATTTATATTTATATAATATCTTAATATTTGCAAATTGTTCCACGTGGAACAATTTCATAATAAAATAAATTTGGTTATTAATAATTTTAAAATTCTTTCTTTACATTTATTTAGTTTAAAATGAATACATTAAAAAACTTTTTACAATTATAAATAAATTAGTTATTTTACAAATTGTTCCACCTGGAACAATTTGTAAAGATTATGTCTATAATTTTTTAATTAATTCTTTTAATAAAAAAATAAATTGTTCCACGTGGAACAATTTATTTAAAATTACTTCAATATATTATTATTTTTCAAATCTTAAAATAAAATCGTTAATTCTATCTAAATCGTCACGAGAAAAATAATTAATTAAAATCTTGCCTTTATTATCATCGCCATGAATTATTACTTTTGTATTTAAAACTTTTTGCATTCTATGTAAAAGTTCTTTTAATTCAGGGCTTTGCTTTGGCTGAATAGTTCTTCCTTTTGTCGATTGAAGTTGAGCCCCGCGAGAAAGCCTTTCCAGATCTCTCACAGTAAGTTTATTTTCAACTGCAATTTTTGCAAGTTCAACTTGTTTATTTTTATCTTCAATTGCAACAAGACATTTCCCGTGCCCAGCAGACAAAACATTTTTTTCAATCATATCAATAACTTGTGGCATTAAAGATAGTAATCGCAAAGTGTTTGCAACAAGTGAACGACTTTTACAAACTCTGCTTGAAACATCTTCTTGTGTTAAAGAATAGTCATCCATAAGTTCCTTAATCGCTCTTGCTGCTTCAATTGGATTAAGGTCTTCTCTTTGCAAATTCTCAATCAAAGAAATTTCTTTAATTTGTTTCGGAGTATATCTTCTAATTATTGCCGGAATTGATTGTTTGCCAGCAATGATTGATGCTCGAAATCTCCTCTCGCCAGCAATAATAGTAAAGTGATTATTTTGTTCTTCATTAACAATTATTGGCTGAATAACTCCATGAACTTTTATAGACTCAGCAAGTTCTTTTAAAGACTCTGCATCAAACCTTTTCCTTGGTTGATTTTTATTTGGGTTAACAAGGCGAATATCTATCTCTTCAACACCATTTGAATTTGTGATGTCTTTTGCTTCATTTAACAATTTATTTTGACCAGAATCGCTTTTCGCTTCAATTTTTGTTTCATTATCATCATAAATTGAAAACAATGCATCTAACCCTCTTCCTAATCCTCTTTTCATTTTTATATTTGTCCTTTTATTTTTAAAATTAATTTATCCACAATATTTTAAAAATTGTTGATAAGATTATGCCGAACTTATATTCTTAAAATTATTTTATAAAATAAATTTTGAGCACAAATAGTGATTGTTTATACAGAACGATAATTCAATAAAAAATTAATTAGTTATATTATTATAACTATCCTTGTTTCTAGTTAAAAATTCTTTTGCAAGTTCAAAATAGGACACCCCACCTTTGCTTTTTGCATCATATGATAAAATTGGTTTGCCATGACTTGGTGCTTCAGCAAGACGAATGCTTCGTGGGATTGCAGTTTTATATACTTTTTCTCCAAAGAAACGTTGAATTTCTTGCGAAACTTGTTGAATTAAGTTTGACCGATTATCTTTCATTGTTAAAATGACACCTTCCACGTCGATTTCTGGATTCAGATGTTTTTTAACAAGTTTAATCGTGTTCATAAGTTGGCTCAATCCTTCAAGTGCAAAAAATTCGCACTGAATAGGAATAATAACCGAATCGCACGCCGTTAAAGCGTTAACAGTTAAAAGCCCGAGTGATGGAGGGCAGTCAATAAGAAGATAGTTATAATTATCACTAACTTTTGCTAATATATTCTTAATAATATGCTCTCTGTCCATCATAGAAACAAGTTCAATTTCTGAGCCTGCCAAATCAACAGTTGCAGGAATAATGTCCAAATTTTCAAAATTTGTTTTTTGCACAACATCTTTAGCATCTTCATCACCATTTATTGCGTCATATAAAGTTTTAATTTTTAATGATTTATTAATCCCCAATCCGCTTGTTGCGTTGCCTTGCGGATCCATATCAATAACTAAAACTTTTTTGCCAAGAAAAGCAAGGTATGCCGCTAGATTTATGCATGTTGTTGTCTTTCCAACTCCGCCTTTTTGATTTGCAAATGAAATAATTTTCCCCATAACTCACCTAACTAATTTTTATTATAACAAAAAGGAAATAAAAAAACTATTGATTTTTAATCGTTAAAAAAATAATAGTCTTTTATAATAAAAAATATTTTATAGAATTGGGTTCAAACGAGGTTTATTTTTGCCTCTGGGATACTTTTTTGGGATTGAAATGATTTTTTTAATATAAACAACGTTTCGTTTCAAGTTTTCAAAATTATATATTTTTAATTCCTTAAACTCTCCCCCAAGAGTTTTTATAGCAACTTTGGATCTGACGAGCTCTTCTTCAATATTTTGAGATTTATATGCTAAAAACATACCTCCAATTTTAACAAACGGCAGGCAATATTCACAAAGGATATTCAGTTCGGCAACTGCTCTTGACAGACAAACATCATATTTTTCTCGATATTCACTTTTGATTGCCAAGTCCTCTGCCCGTGAATGAATAACCTTAATATTTTGAAGATTTAATCTCTTAACAACTTCTTCAACAAATAATAATTTTTTTTGAACACTGTCAACGAGCGTAAATTTTAAGTCTGGTCTAAGAATTTTAAGAGGCAAACTTGGGAACCCAGCACCGCAACCTATGTCAATTACACTGCAATTTTCGTCAATCAATTTTTCAGGAAGGACACTGTCAAGAAAATGTTTTATGATAACTTCTCTTGTGTCAGTTATCGCAGTCAAATTTATCTTTGCATTCCATTCAATCAAAATGTCAAAAAAACTTTCAAATTGTGACACTTGATTTTGCGACAAAACAAAGTTATATCTCTCAAAAATCTCAACCAACTCACTTTTAAAACTCATCATTTTTTTCCTTTTTTACTTGATAACGACAAATAGATTGTTAAAACAGAAATGTCGGCGGGTGAAACTCCACTTATTCTGCTGGCTTGCCCGAGCGAAAGAGGTTTGAATTTGATAAGTTTTTGCATAGCCTCAATTCTGAGTCCTTTAATTTGCTTATAGTCAAAATTTTGGTCTAATTTTATATCTTCATTTTTTTTCATCTGCGAAATCATTATATTTTGCTTTTTTAGATACCCCTCATATTTCACTTCTGTTTCAACATATTTTAAAACTTCATTTGGTAAATCTTTAAAAATATTAAATCGGTTTTTTATGTCAAAGATTGAGACACTGTTTCTTTTCAAACATTCTTTTGCATTACAAATTATTTTTGAAAAATTTTCATTTTTTTCTTTAAGGAAATCCTTTACATCTTTTGAGGGAAGAGGTGTTACAAGTTGAATTTTAGCACTTTCAATTTGTTTTATTTTTTTTAAAAAAATATTATAACGATTTTTTGTGACCAATCCAACATTATGCCCAATCTCAGTCAGCCGAATGTCGGCATTGTCCTGACGCAAAAGCAGACGATATTCTGCTCGGCTTGTCATCATTCGATATGGTTCGTTTGTCCCTTTTGTGACGAGGTCGTCAATCAAAACTCCAATGTATGCTTGGTCTCGCCTGAGGATAAGAGGCTGTTTGTTTTGCAACTTATTGCTCGCATTTATGCCCGCGATAATCCCTTGAGCAGCCGCCTCTTCATACCCGCTTGTGCCATTAACCTGCCCCGCAAAAAACAAGCCCGAGATTCTTTTACTTTCCAAAGTGGGCAAAAGTTCAAGCGAATTAATGCAATCATATTCAATGGCATAAGCATTCCTTAAAATCTGCACATTTTCAAAACCTTTAACGCTTTTATACATTTTTTCTTGCACGTCGACGGGCATTGACGAACTGAAACCTTGAACATAAATTTCGCTACCAATCCTATCCTCCGGCTCCAAAAAAATTTGATGACGTTCTTTGTCGGCAAAGCGGACAATTTTGTCCTCAATCGAAGGGCAATAACGAGGTCCAACACCTTTGATAAAACCGCTGAAAAGAGGGGCTTTTGAGATGTTTTCTCTAATTATTTGTGCAGTGATTTTGTTCGTGTAACCAAGATAGCATTTAAAAATATTCTTAGGCTGTTTTTTTGTTAAAAAAGAAAATGTCTGAATCCCATCGTCACCTTTTTGCTCCTCAAAGTGAGAATAATCGATTGAACTATTTAAAACTCTTGCAGGAGTCCCCGTTTTAAAGCGCAAGATTTCAAAACCTAATTTTTCAAGACTTGAAGATAATCCGTGTGAATTGATGAATCCATTTGGGCCCTGATTTCTCGAAAAATCTCCGATGATAACTCTGCTTTCAAGATACACTCCCGTGCAAACAACCACTGCTTTGCATAAAATAACTTCACCAAAAGCATCTTTCACTCCAACGATTTTGTCTTCTTTTGTGAGGATTTCCACAATTTCAGTCTGTCTGATGTCCAAGTTATTTTGCTTTTCCAAAGTAGTCTTCATTGAACTGTGATAGGAATGTTTGTCCACCTGTGCCCTAAGGCTTTGGACAGCAACCCCTTTTCCTGTGTTAAGCATTCGAAGTTGTAAAATATTTTTATCAGAATTTATCCCCATCTCTCCGCCCAAAGCGTCAACTTCACTGGCGAGTTGCCCTTTAGCAGTGCCTCCTATGGACGGATTGCACGCCAAAAAAGCAATGCTATCAAGGTTTAGCGTTGTAAGTAAAGTCTTATTATTCATTCGAGCAAGAGCAAGGGCTGATTCACAACCTGCATGTCCACTGCCGATAACCACTGCATCATATTCATTTTTCATATCATTTCCCCAAACAAAATTTTGAAAAAATCTTGTTTATAACATTTTCATTTACACTTTCGCCAGTTATTTCTCCCAACTTTTCCCAAACTTCTTTCACGTCCATTGCTGTGCAATCCAAAAAAACCGAGGATTTGTCGGCTAAAATTTTACATAACATTTCTTTTGCTTCAAGCAAAACATTTATATGTCGTATGTTTGTGAGGATTAAAGAATTGTTTAAAATTTTTCCGTCAAGAGCAAGTTGATAAATCTTTTCTTTAATTTCCTCTGTATTAGTTTTTTGCTTTGCACTAATTTTTATGAATTCACCCTCAAATTTTGCAACAGATTTTAAGTCGCATTTATTCAAAAGAACAATCCTTTTTTTGTTTTTTGTTAATTTCAAATTATCTTTATCTTGCTCGTCAATATCTCTGCTTGAATCGATAACAAGAAGTACAATGTCACTTTTTTCAATTGCTTGCTTTGTTTTTTCAATCCCAATTTTTTCAACTTTGTCGTCTGTTTTTCTGAGCCCTGCGGTGTCAAGAAAATTGAATTTCATTCCTTTATATTCAAGGCTTCCAATTACAACATCACGAGTTGTGCCCTCAACGTCGGTGACTATGGCAAATTCCTCACCCAAAAGAGAATTGAGCAGACTGCTTTTGCCGACATTTGTTTTGCCGACAATTGCAATATTTATGCCGTTTTTGATAAACTTTCCTTGCTTGGAAGTCTCTAAAAGGCTTTCAATTTCATTTTTAATTGTTTGAAGATTTTCTCTGATTTTTTCTTTTGTTATATATTCAATATCGTGTTCAGGATAATCCAAGTTAACCTCAATTTCACTCAAAATGTCGGTTAGATTATCTTGCATTTCTTTCACTTTTTTTGTGAGTTCGCCTTTTGAGAGTTCTCCACTGGCTTTCAGTTCAAGTTCACTTTCAGCGTTGATAGTGTCGATAATCCCCTCGGCCTGATCAAGTGAAAGTTTGCCATTCAAAAAAGCACGTTTGGAAAATTCTCCCGGTTCTGCCAGCCTTGCCCCACAGTGAATGGCTTGCTCCACAATCTTTTGCGTAACAACAACCCCGCCGTGGGCTTGAAACTCAACAACGTCCTCGCCAGTGAAGGATTTTGGATTTTTAAAATAAACAAAATATCCTGTATCGAAGATTTCACCTAAAATAATCTTTCCTAAAATCATTTTATTCGGCAAAAAAGAAACATTCTTATTGAATGGCACAAACATTTTGCGCGCAATATCAAAAGAGTTTTGCCCGCTCATTCTAATAACTCCCACGCCGTTTTTTCCTAAAGGTGTTGCAATAGCAACAATCACATCGTCAATCATAATGTTTCTATTATAGCATATTTTATAAATCTTTCTACATTTTTTTAAAAAAACTTTTGGCTTTATACTTTAAAACTCCTATTATTTTTTATTAAAAAAACTTTGTCTTTTAAACAAAGTTTTTTATATTTTTTTTAAAATTATTAATCGATATTTTTTTCTCTAAATTTTTCCGCACGATTATTTGGAATTATAACAAGATATCTGTTTGGTTCTTCACCCTCACTTCTGGTGGTGATTCCATCACAATCCTGGAGTGCTGTGTGAATGATTTTTCTTTCATAAGAATTCATTCTTTCAAGGCGGATAGGTTTTTCAATTTTGAGTGCTTTCTTTGCCATTCTTTCAGCAAGCCCCACCAAAGAAAGTTCGCGTCTTGTCTTATAGTTTTCAACATCAAAATATATTCTTTCTTCTTTAAATCCCTCTTTTTTAGCGACATTTGAAAGAATTTCTTGAATTGCATTAAGTGTTTCGCCACGCTTTCCAATGAGAGGACCCACTTTTTCGCCAGATACATTGAAATGTGTTCCATCTTCCTTTTTCTCAAAAGAAATTTGTGCTTCAATGTTCATTTTAACGCAAAGGTCTTCAAGGAATTTTTTGCAAAAAACCTCTAAAGTTTTATCTGTTTTTTCTTCAGTTTTATTTTCTTCTTTGCTTATTTTTTTATCTTGTTTTAATGCTTTTTTATCTTCTTTTATATTTTCTTTTTCTGCTTTTTTACTAAGTTTTTTATCAGCAGATTTTTTGACATTATTTTTAATCTCTTCTTCTACAACAATGATTTCTTCCACACCGTCGTCAAAGATAAGTTCCACTTTCGCTTTTCTAAAAAGTCCGCCTTCGTCTAAAATTTTGACATCAACATCTTCAAGAGCGACGCCTAAATTTTTCAATCCTTGTTCAATTGCTTTTTGAACATTCTTTGCACTTTCTTGAATTTTTTTCATACTTTTTTTCCTTTTATTTTCTAAAAATTAATTATCTTCTATAATCAACTTTGATGCTTTCATTTCTTTTCAACTCTTTTTTATCTTCAATTTTGTTTGAAATAAAAGTTGAGAGAGGAGTTAGCAAAGTTGACATTATGGAATTTGTGATAATGTATATTGCAAAGATAGCACTGGAATTTAAAGTAAAAATCACCATGGTGACTGGTAAAATATACATAAGTATTTTCATTGTTCCGTTCTTTGACTGTGCTACACCTTTATTTCTCGCTTCAGTAAGTTTTTTGGTGAGCCATTGAGAAAAGAACGTGACAACAAGAACGATTATTGAAAGAATATAATATCCGTTTGCTCCATTCACACCTGTATCATCAGTCAATAGTTTGTTCATCACAGCATTATAACTCGCCTCTGTGACAGATGTGTCGTATGATTTGAAGTCTTCATAAGTTAAAATAGAGTTAATGGTGAGTTTGTCTGCACGCCAAATATTTTTAATCCAAAAGAAACTATCTTTTGTTTCTTCATATTGCTCAAAAACGAGAGTCTCTGCCGTTTCAATGCAAGTTGTTCTATATTCTGTGAGTTGAGTTGTGGCTTCTTCTTCTGAAATAGATTGCTCAATTATAAGACTGCCAATTTTCGAGTCTTCTTGTATAATTATGTATGCTTCTTTTTCTTCCACATTTATATATTCTTCGCTTTCAAGATCAATATCTAAATAACTCTCAAGATATTCTGTGTTATAAGAATTATAGTATGTTTGTTGTAACTCTTGATATTGTGCTTTAATTTTAAAAGTAGCAATGGATTGCATAGAACTGAAAAGAGTCATAAAAATTGTGAGTGTTAATGCCATATAAACAATCATCACAACACACGAACTCTTCATATTTAGTCCGCTTTTTTGATATAGTTCATTTTGTTTTTGAGAAAGAAGAACTTGGTTTTGACCATATAGTTTTTTTAATTTCTCAATCTGTGGTTGAAGTTTTGCTTGTGCACGAGTCGTCTTGTTTGTGAAAAATCGTTGCAAAAAATCCATTGGTGAAAGAACAAGTTTTAAAGCAATTGTAAAAAGAATAATTGTCCAAGCATAATTGCCCACAAAATCAAAAATTTTTATGATTGACGCCCAAAAGTTTCCTTCTGGCCAAGCCGAACATAATAAGTTTATAAAATCCATTTTATTTTCCCTTTTATATTTGGTTTTAGAGGATCATAACCCCCTTTACTCCAAGGATTACACCTTAAAATTCGTTTTGTTCCCAAAAACACACCTTTCACCGCCCCATATTCATTGATTGACTCTAAAAAATATGTGGAGCAAGTAGGTTGATATCTGCAAGAATTTAAAAGTAGGGGGGAAATACAAAATTTGTAAAAATAAATAAAAAATTTTTCAATAATTAGAATTGGAAAAAATATAATATAAAAAATCTTTTGTGATAAATTTTTATCTTTCATTTTTAACTTTTTCCAACAAATTTTGGACTTGAATTTTTAATTTATCAAAATCAAGTGTTTCACAGCCAATTTTCGCCACAAAGACATAATTATTTAAAGGTAAATTAGAAATTTCTTTTAAAAGAATTTCGCTCAATCTTCTTTTAAGTTTATGTCTAACGACGCTATTCCCCACTTTATTACTAATAGAAAAGCCAATTTTGACATTTTTTAGTTTTGTTGAACTTACATAAAGTGACAAATATTTTGAATAATATGATTTTCCTCTATGATAAACATAAGAAAATTCTTTTTTCTTTTTTAACTTGTTAAATTTTTTTAACATCTATGATTAAGCGCTCAACTTTTGTCTGCCACGATTTCTTCTTCTCTTTAAGACTTTTCTTCCATTTGCAGAAGCCATTCTCTTTCTAAACCCGTGAACTTTACTTCGTGTTCTTTTGCTTGGTTGATAAGTTCCAACTCTCATTTTTCCTCCTGTTATTTCACTTTTTTGCGAAATTAAAATATAAGTCTAGATTTGTCTATGTCTTTAAAATTATGTCCCGAATAAGTAGTCATCAAAATTAAACCTAGTATGCGTAGTTTAGAATATAAATAAAATATTGTCAACAGTTTTATTTTGCTTATAAATTATAATTTATTATTTAATTATTTTAGATATATTAATATTTTTCGACTGTGCTGTTTTTTTTAAAAAACATAATTCACTCTAAAAATAAGTAGTATATAAATAAAATGAAAATAAAAAAATTCTTCGTCCCATCTGGTCGAAAAATTTTTACTTCACTTATCCACAAATTTTATAGTAATTGTGTATAACTAAATTATTATTTTTTATTTTTAAGAAATTAATATTTTTAAGAAAAATTTTAACCGAACTTTCATTCAGTTGTAATTTTTGAATAATTTTAAAAACTATCAAATAATTCAGGTTGTTTGTATTCTTCTTTATGAGTTAAAGGAGTTTGCTTTTTCTTTAATTTTTTTATTTTTTGTTTTTCTTGTTCTATTTTACTTATTCTTAAAGCGTTTTTATTATTGTTTGCAATAAACTTTTCTAAATCAAAAGGATTTTCATTTTCTTCCTCTTTAAAAAGTATATCATCTATGTCAACTTCTTCACCATCTGCTAAATATTTTATTTCTCCGTCAGGATTTGTGATTTTAATTATATTTCTTCCATCATAATCTCGCCCAATCACTTTAATATTATCTTCAAAACATTCACATAAAGTATATTTTTCTTTATGTTTAGATTTTAAAAACGAGTTATTTTTTGTAAAAATAATCACATTTTCTAAATAATCTTCAAAAGGTCTGCAAAAATATTCTTTTCTAAAATCATCAAAAATAATTTCAAGATATTTTTTAAAAACGCTTAAGAAATTTTCTTTATTTTCAATCTCTTCTTTTGAAAAAGAATTACATTTTTCAAAACCTCTTTTATTGTCTAAAAAGTTTAAATTTAAAAATTCTTCATTTGTAATACTATCAATTCTTGCTTCAATATATGTGTAATCTCCACGGTCTTTTTTCACAATTTGTGTTGATTTTTGAAGAAGAAGGATAAGTTTTGTGAGGTCTTTGCATGAGATTTTATTTTGCCATTTAGGATTTTTTAAAAATTCATCAAGATTGTTTATATTAAAAAATTTTTTATAAATAGAGTTATAAATAATACTTAAAGAATTACAAACTTCATTGTGTTGAATTAATTTAATTTGTTCTTCATTATAAATCCCTGCATATTTTTTTTCTACATCTACATAAATCACAGAGCAGATATCTCTCTCAATGTTTTTATAATAAACAGAAACAGCATTTCGTAAAATTCTCCATTCGTCACTTAATGTAAATTCTTTTACCATTTTTATTTCTCCATAAACATTTTATCATATAAAATAAAAATAATATATGTTTAGTACGCACAAATTTATATTTGAATGAGATTATTATTTTTATAAACAAAAAACTCCGTTATAACACAGAGTTGTTTTTTGTTTTTATATTTAAAAAAAAATTAATTATTTATAATTCTCACTGGAAGAATAAGATATAAATATTCGTCTGAATCACTTGGTGTAATAATACAAGGACTTGAAGGAGTATTAAAATTAATTTTAATTGCTTCATTATTAATTGTTTTTAAACACTCGGAAAAATATCTTGAATTAAAAGCAATTGTAATGTCATTTCCTTTAAGAGAAATTCCAATATTTTCTTTAATATTTCCAATATCAGAGTTTGAAGTTAAAGTTAAAATTTTATCTTTAATCTCAAATTTAACTAAATTATTTCTATCCACTCTGGAAAGAATTGAAGTTCTCTCAATTGCTTCTTCAAAAACATTTTTATTAATTATAAGAGATGTTGTGAAATCGTTTGGAATAATTTGTTTATAATTTATAAATTCACCATTAATTAATCTTGTTATAATTTTTGTATTATCAATTTCAACCATTAAAATATTTTTTTGAACATAAACTTTAATTTCTTCATTACTATCTTCCAAAAATTTACTAATTTCCATTAAACTTTTTGCAGGGATAATTATTGTTGTTGAAATAGTATTTTCAATTAATGGTTTTTTAACAAAAGCAAGTCTATATCCATCAAGTCCGATAGCGTTTATATTATTATCTGAAATCTCAAAACAACAACCTTTAAGAATTGGACGAGTGTCATCAAGTGCTGTTGAAAAGATTGATTTATTAATAAGATTTTTAAAATTAGATTTTGTAATTGTGAAATAATCCCCATTATTAACAATGTTTAAGTTAGGAAATTCTAAAACATTATAACATTGAATAAAACTCTCACTGTCAGTATAATTTATTTTTAATTGATTTTTATCATTTAATTCAAGTTCAATTTTTTCATTTGTCAATTTCCTTATAAAATCAGAAAAAAATTTCCCTGGAATAACTGTCTCACCTTTCATTTTAACATCTGCTTTGATCACTTTTTCAATAGTGAGTTCTAAGTCAGTTGCAGAGAGTTTTAATTTATCATTTTCAGCAGTAAGTTTAATACCCTCCAAAACAGGATTAGTAACCTTATTTGAAATTGCTTTAATTACTTGCGAAGTTGCAATACTCAAATCTAATCCGTCGCATACGATTTTCATATTTTATATCTCCTTTTTTAAATTAATATCTATATTAATAGTGTGTTGAGTTGTTGATAAGTTTTTAAAATACTATAAGTAGTGTTTAATAAATTAAATAATAATTGTTTTATACAACATATTGTTGTTTATATCTTAATAAAGATAAATATTATTTTTTAATTTTTTGTGGATATGTTAATTCTTTATTCAACCGTTTGTTCGGGTTATTCTTTTCATATTAAATAACTTAATTATATAAGTATTTTAGTTATTAAAATAATAATAATATACATTGTGAAATTGTGAATAACTTTTCTTATATACAATATATTGCTTAAAATTTGTTAAAATTTGTCGAAAAATACAATATATTGAATTATTTTATAAACAAATTTAGTGGAAAAATATGTTAGTTTAAGAATAATTACTAGATTTTATCATAGCTATCAAATCATCAATATCTGTTTTGAGCGACTTGTTAGTTTTAATATTTGAGGAAATTTTATCCCTTGCGTGAATAACTGTTGTGTGGTCTCTTCCCCCAAGCATCTCACCAATTGTCATTAGTGGAACATCAAGGAGTTCAGTTATAACATACATACATATTTGCCGAGGGTCCACAATCTCTTTATTTTTCTTTTTACTAATAAGATCAGACTTTTCAATATTGTAATATTTACAAACAACTTCAATAATCTTTTCAACTGTAATATTTTGAGATTTTGTGAATTCTAAATCTTTAAGAGATTCTTCTGCTTCCATAATTGTGGCTTTTTGTTTTCCAATAAGACTTGAAAGAGAAACAACTTTATTAAGACTACCCTCTAATTCACGAATATTAGTATCAATCTTTTCAGCAAGATAAACTAAAACATTTGGTTCGACGTTATATCTTTCAATCTCAACTTTCTTTTGAAGAATAGCAAGTCTTGTTTCAAAATCTGGTTTTTGAATGTCTTGAATAAGCCCTCCAGTGAAACGTGAACGAAGTCTTTCTTCCAAAGTCTCCATATTCCTTGGGTGTTTGTCGGAAGAAATAACAATTTGTTTATCAAATTGATATAAATCATTAAAAGTATTGAAAAATTCTTCTTGTGTACTTGTTTTATTTGAAATAAATTGAATGTCGTCAATCATTAAAATATCAACTTGACGATATTTGTCGCGAAAAATTTTATTCGCATTTTCTTTTTTATCTGCTCTTAAAGATTGAATATAGTCGTTTGTAAATTGTTCACTTGTGACATATAAAATTTTAAGTTGAGGATTATTTTTCCTAACATAGTTTCCAATAGCATTTAAAAGGTGAGTTTTTCCAAGCCCAACACCACCATAAATAAAAAGAGGATTATAGTTCTTCCCAGGATTTTCTGCCACACTATGCGCAGCCGCATAGACAACTTGATTACTTTTCCCCACGACAAAACTCTCAAAAGTATATTTTTCATTAAGTTTATTTTTGTCATTAAAAAACTGTTTTGTCTCAATTTCTTCTTCTGCTTTCTTCACTTCTTCTAAAAAAGCCTGTTTTTCACCGGGTTCGAGAATAATTATATCTGAAATATTATTAAAATGATTTTTAACAACATTTAAAAGTTTTTCTTTATGTAGTTTGATAATTTGATTTTTATTTGTGGAAGTTGAGGCTAAAACAACAAGTTTATTATCTTCAATTTTTATAGGCTCAATTGTTTCTATATAAAGATCAAAACTGACGGCAGTCACAAGATTTTCCATATCTTTTAAAACTTCATTCCAACTAGTTAAAAAACTATCCATTAAACTGCCTCCATATATAACTAAATTTATAATAATATAATTATCTTTAAAAGTCAATAAGATAAAATATTGTATATTTTTTATAAAAAAAGTTTGTTTATATGCACAAAAATAAAAAATATATTTATCAATTTGCACAAAAATATATTTTTTATTTTTGTGCAAACCTACCAAATATATAAATATACTTTAATAAAAAAAAGTTGAAAATTTATAATTACATTTCAAAATATTTTAATTTATGATAATATAATATATATGTATATACAAAAAGTTTCTCTAACAAATTTCAGAAATTATGAGCATTGTGATGTCACACTTGCTCCCTTTTTAAATGTTTTTAAAGGCAATAATGCACAAGGAAAAACAAATTTTTTGGAAAGCATATATCTTGCAAGCATTGGAAAATCTCCAAAAACGACAAAAGATAAAGATTTAATCAAATGGAAAGAAAAAAATGCTAAAATCTCAGTTAATGTTAAAAAGCAATATTTTGATGAAAAAATTGAATTATATCTTCGAAATGAAGGTAAAAAATCAATTAAAATTAATGAGGTTATAATAAGAAAAATCGGGGATTTAATTGGTGAAATCCCTGTTGTATATTTTGCACCAGATGAAATTGGACTTATAAAGCAAGGCCCTGCCGACAGACGAAGATTTATGGACATTGATATAAGTCAACTTAATAAAAGTTATTTTTATCTTCTTTGCAGATATGAAAAACTTTTGGAAGAGAGAAATAAACTTCTTAAACAAACAAAAAACTTTGAGAGTTTACACAACACAATTGACTTGTGGGACACTCAACTTTGCGACGTTGCGAGCAAAATAATTTTTTATAGACTTGAATTTATTGAAAAAATTAAAATTCCAGCAAAAGATGTTCATCTAAAAATCACAAATGGTGAGGAAAATCTTTCAATAAAATATCAAGGGATAAATTTAAAAACAGTTGAGGAAATTAAACAAAAACTTTTTGAAGGATATAAAAAAAATCTAAAAAAAGACTTTGACTTTGGATTCACCACAATTGGACCTCACAGAGATGATATAGAAATTGAAATTAATGATGTGGACATCAGAAATTTTGGCTCTCAAGGACAACAACGTTTAGCAACTCTTTCTTTGAAAGTTGCGGAACTTGATTTGTTTGAAAAAACGCTTAACGAAAAGCCGATTTTATTACTTGATGATGTTTTGAGTGAACTTGACGCAAAAAGGTGTAAGAACTTTTTAGAAATTATAAAAAATTTCCAAACAATATTAACAACAACAAAATTTTCAAGAAAAATTAGGCAAAACGATGCAGTCTTTGTTGTCAAAAATGCAAAAATACAAAGAATGTAATTTTTATGTGAAATAAAGACAAAATTGTTGTATGTTTTTATTATATATGTTATATTATTATATAATATATTATATATATATAATAG
>SAAW01000034.1 GCA_009929275.1 Clostridia bacterium | reverse complement strand
GTTTTGTGAAGTTTGCCCTAACACTTCAAGTCCCGCAGTATGGCAAAGACTGGCGAGCTCCTCGAGTTCGTCGTCAAAAGAATGGTGAATTTTGCGAATCGCAATTCCAACCAAAAGCGCTTTTTCCGTCTTCTTGTTTGTTTCAAAAATATTTTTATTCATAATATATATTATAGCATATTTGCAGGATTTTCAAAACTAATTTTGCACGATATTCCCCGTGTTTACATCAATAAGAGCGCCAAAAACTTGGGCGTCTTTAAGCACAGCAAGTACGTAAAAATATATATTGTCCTCGTCTTGTTTATCAGACACGATTTTTATAAAAATTTCACCATCAAAACAGTCACCCACTATATATTTTTTAAGTTCAGTTTTGTTCGCATTAATAAATATTGTCAGCGCCTGTGCACACGAAATTTTCCAACTTTTAGAGAGATTTTCTAGATTTAATGTCGCGTCAAAATCGACCAAATATAACGCTAAATTATCGGTGGATTTTACCTTTCTTTCAATGTCAAACACAAAAGACTTATCAAAAGGATTGCGCTCCATTTCGCCCGCCAGCATTTCATCATTAATTTTCATTTCAAATTTTAGTTTGTCACCGGCAAAATCTTTCACGAAAACCAAAATGACACCATAATCCACCAGTTGAGAACTCTTCCCGTCGTATACGTAATTTTTTTCGCGCTTGCCGTCCGTGAAACTAGCCGAAATGTCGCCAGATTTTGTGTAGAAATAGTTTTCGCGATATTCGCTGACACACGCGTTTATTTTATCTTCAAATTTTGTCACACACGAACACAAAAATACACACACTGCGGATATAAAAATAACAAAGCAAGCAATCTTAACAAACTTTTTCATACTAATTTATATGAAAAATATCATCGATTTAAAACCTTGTTAGTTTATATTTTGTTGTTACAAAATTTCTATATCTTTCATTCGTTTTTCATATTTACCTTTCAAACTTTCGGTCGTTAGAAATGCTTTGATAATTTTCTTGGCGGAATAAAAAGTCGTTGTTCTGCCCGACAAAGCAAGTGCGTTCACGTCGTTATGCATTCGCGCGAGTTCCACCTCTTTTGCATTATGCCCTACGACACTTCTAATACCTTTACGTTTGTTTAGTCCAACATTCATTCCAACGCCCGAGCCACAAAAAGAAATTATTTTACACGATGAATTTTGCTTATAAATTTTTGCAATTAAATTTACATAATAAGAAAAATCGTCGCCGTCGTCGAGTTTGAAAGCACCGACGTCCACAATGTCAAAGTTCTCTTTTTGTAAATATTTTTTTACATTCTCTTTTAGTTTAAAACCCGCGTGGTCGGCTCCAATTATAACCATAATTTTCTCCTTTGGCACAAAAATCGAATATTTCTCGGCTAAAATGCCGTGTTAGTAAACAAATATTTTTTTTATTTTTGAAAGTGTTTTAGATTTGGCTCATCGTTGTTGCTATAAATATAGTATCCCGAAAATTCATTTTCATTAAGCCAAGAAAGCAATTTGGCGAAATTTTTTGGCTTTTCATAAAGGGCAAATGGGGTCTTTAAATTCTTTGCAAATTTTAAGGCGTTTAAGAAATCTTGATTTTCATATATAACTGCAAACTTATTTGTGGCAGAATTTATTTTGAAATTTTGATCTTTTAGTATTGCAAAAAGTCTTTCAAAACCAATAGAGAATCCAACAGCACACACGTTTTCGCCAGTAAATTTTTCAATCAAATTGTCATAGCGCCCTCCTCCGCCTATAGAACAAGAAAAGTCGTCGCTGTGAATTTCAAAAACTGTCCCTGTGTAATAACTTTGACCACGCACGAGAGATAGGTCAAATTCAACTTTGTATTGACCCTTTGCTAAATCTGTCGTGGCAAAAATAATTGACTCCAAAGATACGATTTCTGGGGTTTCGCCAACGAGTTTTTTTAGTTCAGTTGTCGATTTTGGGATATTAGAAAGAAATTCACAAAACCGTGCGACGACGGATTTCTGAAAATTCTTATCAAGTAGTTCAGTTTCAATTCCATTTACTCCAATTTTGTCTAGTTTGTCAAAGGTGATGCAGACGCTGTCGAGTTCTTTTTCGCAAAAGCCCAATTTTTGCAACACAGATTTTAAAACTCGCCTATCATTGATGCGTATTGAAAAATTTTTGAGATTAAAATTCAAAAGTGCTTGCGCCGTCGTGTCAATAAGTTCGATTTCTGCTTCATTGCCCTTTGCACCAAGAATGTCGATATCGCATTGGACAAACTCTCGATTCCTGCCTTTTTGGGGTCTTTCTGCCCTAAAAACTTCACCAATTTGAATTACTTTTAATTGAGTTGGCAATTCACTTTTGTGACCAGCATAAAACCTAGAGAGTGGCAATGTGAGGTCATATCGAAGCCCAAGATCACAAAGATTAGAAAAGTCGCCCGAGTCAAGAGCAGAAGTAAGTTTTTCGCCACGTTTCAAAATTTTGAAAATAAGATTTAAGTTGTCTCCACCATCGCTTTTCTCCAAGTTTTCGATGTCTTCGATAATAGGCGTGATTATCCTATTAAAACCGTGATTTTCATATGTTTTGCAAATTTCGTTTTGCATAAATTGTCTTAATTTCGTGTCAAGAATAGTGTAATCATTTGTTCCTTTGACAGGTGTTATTTTCATATTTTGTCCTCTTATATTTTTATACTAAATAATAACATAAAACTATACTGCCAAACAAGTGAATTTTATAATTGTTAAAATTCTACTCAGAGTAGAGTAAATTCTACTATTCGTAGAACTCTATTTGTAAATCTCTACTATTAGAATTTTAAGTCGGGAGTTTAAAGACCCTTTTTCTTTTGATTTTTGCTTTAAAAAATGCTAATAATATTGAATGCAAAAAACATAAAGGAGAAAAATTATATGCAAAATCAAATTACAAAAGCAATTAAACAAAATGCTAAGGAAATTATTCCAATATTCTTTTCGACAGATAATAATTATATCCCTTTCCTTTCAGTGGCTTTACGCTCACTCATCGAAAATGCATCAAAGAACTATAGATATATTGTTCGAGTTTTAAGTAGTGGAATTGACCCACAAAAGTCAAAAGTTATTCTTGATATGTCAACTGAAAATTTTGATATTCAATTTATTGACGTCAGCGAAAGGGTGCGCCCTTTTCTTATTGAAATTCAAAATTCTATTCATTATCAGGTAACAATCGCCTCTTATTACAGGCTTTTTATTGCATCAATGTTTAAGGAATTTGACAAGGCGTTATATCTTGATTGTGATATTGTTGTTCTTGACGACATTTCAAAACTATTTAACATTGACCTTGGCGACAATATTCTAGGCGGTGCACAATGCCAAATTATTCGCAGTAGCCCCGTTTTTAGAGAATATTCAAAGCAAGTTTTGGGTCTTTCTCCTGAAAATTGCTTTAACGCCGGAATCCTTATTATGAATCTTGACGCATATAGAAAAAACAACATTGAAAATTCTTTTATAGATATTCTTAAAAACTACAAATTTGAGTTGATTGCAAATGACCAAGACTATCTCAACTTCCTTTGCAAAGGGAAAGTCAAAATGATTGACATTTCATGGAATAAAGCGGCGCTTCGCGATGGATATAAAGGTAAGCCAAATCTTGTTCATTTCGCTTTCATAAAGAAACCTTGGACAAACTATGGAGTTAAGTTTGAAAAATATTTTTGGGAATATGCAAAAAAAGTCAATCTCTACGAATATTTTATGTCATACAGAAGGGCTTTTAAGCATTCGCAACGTATTGCAAACCATAAGCATGTGCTTGAACTTGAGAAAAAAGCAGTATCACTCATCAATTCTGACAAGAATATTCATAAGATTTTAGACCCAAAAATTGAAGAATTAAAATCTATTGAATTTTGCAAAGATCCCATTTTTAATTACAAACAAGGGAGTTTTAAATGAACAGACAAAATTTGTCACCACAAAGGATAAAAGTCCTTGAAAGAATTGCCGAATATGAAAGGCAAGGAATTTGGCACAAAGACGTGGAGGACGACCCTCCTGCGCCAGTTTTGATGCCAAATAAAATCGACTATTTGAACAAGAAACTTTGGAACAAAATTTCAAATATAATAGCAAATTTTGTTGCAATAAAATTTTATGACAATGAAATTAAAAAGGGAAATTTAATAATTAAAGGTGTCACTGGACTCGAAAATTACGACGCTGTGAAAGGCGGGGCGATTTTGACTTGCAACCATTTCAGTATTTACGATAACTATGTCGTTTTCAAATGTTTGCAAAAAAGACTAAGAGGGCGCAACCTTTATAAAGTCATTCGTGAGGGAAATTACACCAACTTCCCTGGTCTCTTTGGATATATGTTCAAGCATTGCAACACATTGCCACTTAGCAGTAACTTCGAAACAATGAAAAAATTTATGCACGCAGTGGAAGTTTTGCTCAGTCGCGGGGAAAAGATTTTGATTTATCCGGAGCAAGGAATGTGGTGGAATTATCGCAAACCTCGGCCGTTCAAATCCGGCGCATTCAACTTTGCTGCCAGCAATCTTGTGCCCGTTATCCCCTGCTTTATTTCACAACAGGACAGCGACAAACTTGCGCCCGACGGCTCTTATTTCCAAGAATATACCCTGCACATTATGCCCCCAATTTACCCTGACGCATCAAAAACAACAAAAGAAAACGCAAAATATCTAAGCGGAAAAAATTACGAGATGTGCAAAGCAAAATATGAAGAAGTCTATCAAACTCCGCTGACATATGAAACTGAAAATGTCTGACAATATATTAAATTTAATACAAAACTTTTATGCGTTCATATTCTCATATGAGTCAACATATAAAGGTTTTTTATTTACATATTAAACTGAAGGTTTTTATAACCTATTTACAAAATTAGAGCGTAAATTTACTACCTCTTTTTATTATTAAAAATGCTTGCAAGTTATAATATTATGCTTTCAAAGCATATTTTATATAAGTAAAATATAACTTTCAAGTATATTTTTAAATATTTTTTATTTATTTTTTGAAAATATGAATTTAACGCATATAATATGGGTGTGGAAATGAATGTATTTAAGCAATTAAGGAAAGATGCCAGTTTTACACAAAAAAGTCTTGCCGATAAAATTCATGTAAACCAGGCAACTATAAGTAAATGGGAGAAAAACAAATCTGTCCCAGATATTTCCATGCTTCCTGTGTTATCAAAGCTGTTTGGA
>SAAW01000033.1 GCA_009929275.1 Clostridia bacterium | reverse complement strand
TAAACAAAAAAAGAACAAACACAATAAACAGCATTAAGGCAACATTAACAGCACAATTACAAAGTAAAAATTATATTTTAGACATAATTATTGCGGCGTTAAAAAAAGGCGATTTTTTAACAGTAAACGAAGAAATTAAAAACCATAATAAATTGGCAGATCGTCTTTTTAATACATTTAAACGCATGGAAAAAGCGGGAGAATTGATAGAAAGAAACAACGGGTTTTATCAGCATTTCCATAATTATACTTTTAAAAATGTAATTTATGAAAAAATGGAAGATATTATAACCGCTGAAGAATTAGAAGAAATTAAAAAAGAAATTGAGAAAAATATAGAAGTAATTGAGGATAACCCACCGTTTTAATGTAAATAATTAAGCCCCATATATGGGGCTTTTATTACTTATTAACTCTATTTTTTGCTCTTTCCCTTTGTTCAAATTCTTCTTCTTTTTTGTTTTTAAGTTCTTCGTCCGGGTCGCGTAAAAATAGCTCGATAATCCATCTTTTATTGTTTTCGTCCCTGTGGCTTATTATTCTTTTCCTGCCTACTTCTAACTCCACGCCGCGATGGTTGGTGTGTAATGTCATCTTTTTTATTAATCCCATTTTTTAACTCCTCGTTTATATATTTATTTAATTCTAAATTTTCCGCCTCTTCTTCATATGTTTTCATATTTTTTAAAAATTCGGCTTCTGTCATTTTTTGCGGTTTTTCCGTTTTGTTTTTTTTGTTGCTCCCTCCTTTTAGTTTTAATATAATATTTTTAAAAAACAACCCCACGCTTTTATTATTTTTTATATTTTCCTCCTTTTGTTCTTTTTGTTGTCTGAGTCTTTGCCTTAATTCGGGGTTTTTATTTTTTTTGCGTTGTTTATCTTTTAAAAATTTAACGGTAGGTTTACGCTTAACAGGCTTTTTAGTTGCCAAGTGTTTGGCTAACGTTGTTAGTTCTTCTGCTCTTTTAATATCGTTATTTTCTAATGCTTCGCGTGCTTTTGCTATCGCAAGCTCTTTTTGACGTAAAAAGCTTAAATGAGTAATAGTGTTGTTGTGTCCGTTTTCTTTTAATGTTTTATTAACTAACACAGACCATTTTCGCCGCCAAATCTCTGCGAGTTTAGGATCGTTCCATCTTCTTTCTTTTTTGCTATCAAATCCTTTTTCTGTGACTCGTCGCATTGTTAACATAATATGCGCGTGCGGTTTTCCATTTATATCGTGTATGGCATAATCTGCGATCATTCCTTCTTTAATAAAATTCTGTTTTAAATATTTTTTTAGTAATGCCTCGTTTTGCTCTCCGTTCAACTCCTTACAAAGGGCAAGGATTGCTGTCCTGCAGATTTGCGAGTCTTTGCGTTTTTCTGCTGCCTCACATTTATTCCAAAGTGTGGATCTGTCGTAAAACTCCGCTGGGGCGTTTTCAGGCAAAATAATGCCACATTTATATAAATCATTTTTTTTAGTGTAATTAAACGTTAACCCTGTTATTTCGTCTGTTAACTTTTCGCGTGCGTTGTATGCTGCGAGATACAAAGAGCTTTTGCTCTTTCCTGATTTTGTTGTTCTTGTTAAAACTTTAAAATTTAAATGAAATATTGCCACGGCTTGGCCTCCTTTGTTTTTGTTTTTTTTATGCCCACACACACGGAAGAGGGGAGGGCATTCGGGCGGGGGCAACCTTTGCGAAGCATTGGGAAGCCTTAGCCCGTGCGGTGCGCTGGTAAGCCTCCGCTGTTGCGAAGCAACCAGGGCGAAGCCCTCTAGCCTCGCAGAGACCGCACGTTCCCCGAAGGGGAATGTATAAGCGGGCATTATTAAACTAACGTTTAAAATGGGGCTTACTTCGTGCGCAGCTACCGCCTTTTATTATTTAATAAAACCTTTTAAAAAAAAGTAAATAAAACCAATTAAAAATTTGACATTTATTTTTTATGTATTAAAGAAAAAATATAAAAGAAAAAATAAGAGGGTTTAAATTATGGAAAAATCAAAAATTGATATATTAGCAGAAGAATTAAAAGAATTTTATTTTGATGCGTTAGTTAAAAATAATGGTCGTGTTTTTGCTTATAGGGCAACTTATAAAGTAAAAGGATGGGAGCAGGTAGAACAAAAGGCTTTTAGAAGTGCGTTTTTTAAATTTTTTAAAACAAATGCGCAATTGAGAAAAACAAAAGATATAAAAAGCGATTATTTCCAGATGGAAGGAGTAAGGGATAAATTTAATAGGTATTATTTCCCTTCTTTTTGCGTTGATAAAAAAGAATATGAGGCAAGAGGCGTTGAATATTTAAAAGAGGTTGAGGAATACTTTAAGAAAATAATAACCTTGGCGGCTATAAGATGATTATAACTTTTATTTTAAATATTATCGCTATTGCTTCATTATCTACGCTTTACATTGTAAAGCGTAGAGAAGAACTAAAAAAAAAGAAAAAACAAAACACTATAAAATAAGGGGGCTATATGAACTTACAACAACAAAAAGAGCGGTTAAAAAGAGAACTTGCGGCATTGGAAAAAAAAGAGAAACACTTAAAAGACCAAGCTAACGCAAAAAATATGAAAGCTATTGCGGCTGAAATTTTAAAATATGACCTAGAAAATTACGACAATTTTAAAAAAATTGTAGGGTTATTATCGTATTTTGATTATCAAGACGACGATTTTAAAAGAGGGTTGATTGCTTGGGCAGAGGACGAGTTGGAAGAAAGGAAAACTAAAAAGGTAGCACGCACATTTAAAAAAAAACCTCAATAAATAATAAGGGGGTTAATAATGGATAAATTAACCCTTCTAGATATGTTTAAAAGCGGAACGTCTACTTGGTCGGCAGTTTCCGCTTTTGTCGTTGTTTTGTTTTGGTGTGTGGGGTGTTGGCTGGCATTTATTGCCATAGTTAATTATAAAAATGCCGCAGACGGCAAAAATGGAATTGCTAAACCTATTATCCAAACTGTGATCGCATCTCTGATGGTCGCTATTTCTCGATTTATTCCGATCCTTTCTGACACTTTAAACAATAAAGCGGCAGAATTTTCACCACAGAGCCTTTTAAGTAATATTCCTACCACTGACCCGATGGGGCTTGGTCTCGCGTTTACAAGCGTTTTATTATTTGTACAAATGTTAGGCACAATCGCTATTTTTCGGGGTTTTTTAATGATTTGGGAAGCAACGAACAAAGGCGCAGGATCGGGACTGGTTGGCAAAAGCTGGACGCACATCATCGGCGGCGTGTTAGCTGTAAATATACAATTAACCATTGCGACAGTAGCATCCACGTTTTACCCAGGGATAGATTTAAGTTTTTTAGGTTTTTGAGTGGAAGCCAGTCAGGGGCGCGTAGCGGCGTAGCGAACCCTTGACGGGCTGAAACGACCCCAACACTTGGCAAAGGTGGAAGGAGAGCCAGGGCGAGCCTTTCACCTGTTAAGCCGCCCTTTTGCCCTTTATACTCACCACAAAGGACGGCAGGCGTCCGGGTGGGTTTGTTTGTTTCGTGCCTGTCGTCCTCTCTCTTCCCTTTCCTTTCCTTTACTCTCTGGATCTGGCAGTCGCAGGGTTTTTGTCTTTTAGCCCCCTCTGGGGGTTGGGGGATTAAACCCGTTCAGGGTTCGCCCTTGTCTTTGACCTTTCTTTTAAAAGCCCCAGCGGGGCGCACTCAACTTGATTATTAAGAAATAAATCGCACGTATTTTAAGGGGTAGATCTGGCTACAGGCCGCGCCGTTGCTGGTTTTCTTTGTTTTTTTGATTACATACCAAAACCCAAAAACGAGCAAAAAACATACAGTAAAAATAAAGCGATAAAAGGACAACGCAAGGCGATAAGCGGGAAACCTGGGACGGCATCCCACTTTTGGCACTAAATATGGGCTTTTTTGGGACGGCATACCTTAAAGAAGTTAAAACAGGGCGAAAAAATGGGACGGCGGCGACTAATAGGCGGCTTTGAGCGGGTGTTTTTGCTTATGGTGAATTTTTAAGCATTTGACAAAAAAGAAAAATCCCGTAACTTTTGAGTTGCGAGCTACAAAAGAAAACGGGATTAATCAGATGCTTTATGAAAATAATAAAGCATATGGGGATATTGTCAACACTGCCAAAGTGCCATTTTTAACCACATATGCGAGCCAAAACGGCGAAAGACTAAACGAAAGAAAAGGCAAGAGCATAAGGCTTGCCAAGCTATACTACCAGCAAGCGGAACGCTTGGAAGGTGGCAAAGCGGAAGCAATGAAGAAACGCGCCGGGCGTGTTTTTGGGTGTTCCAGTCATATGGAGATGGCCATTGGTTCTGGTGGGTATGGTTACAATTTATACAGCCACCGCTGCAAAGATCGGTCTTGTACCACTTGCCAGCGGATCCGTTGTTTTATACTTCAAAGCAAAATTAGAGAAATTACGCCGCAATTAATAGCGCAAACAAACGCAAAAGATGGGCTAATATTTGGCACGTTAACAGTAAAAAACCCCCTAATAACTGAGCTTAAAGATTATTTAAAAATAATGAGTAAGGCTTTTGCTCGCTTAATGCGTCGTAAAGAATTTAATAAAATCGTCGTTGGCGGTTTTAGGTGTTTTGAAGTGACAAGGGGCGAATCGGGTGCGGATTTTTGTCACCCCCACATTCATTTTTTACTACAAGTTAAAGCGTCTTATTTTGCGAGAAATTCCCCTTTATATATTAACAGCGACAAATGGGCGGAAGCTTGGACAGATTGCCTAAAATTGGAAGTGGAAAAAACAGGGCGTATTTTTGACTATAACGATTATCCAAGTGGCAAGGCTTTTGTAAAAATCCTACGCGTTCAAGCTACTGATTATACAAGAGAAAATAGGAAATATGCGACAATTGAAACCCTTCAAAAAGAAGGCGATCAGGTTATAAATTACGTTTTAAAATATACCGCAAAAGAGGACGAAAACAGCAAAAAAGCACTTGTTAAAAATGACCATTGGTTTTTTGAGTACGACAAACAAATAAAAAACATCCGGGCGATTTCATTTATTGGAATTTATAAAAAATTGATTGCCGAATTACCGCCGCGCGAATATAACGAAAAAGAAATTAAAAAAGATTTAAATGCTAATCAAGCAAAATTTTATAGCGTAATTTGGGACGACGATCATAAATATGTGGCAATAGAAACAACGGAAGAGGAAGCTTTAAACAAAAAAAGAACAAACACAATAAACAGCATTAAGGCAACATTAACAGCACAATTACAAAGTAAAAATTATATTTTAGACATAATTATTGCGGCGT
>SAAW01000133.1 GCA_009929275.1 Clostridia bacterium | reverse complement strand
TCACAAAATGGAGAAAATGAAAATGAAGCCATCCCAGACAGCAATTAACGAGTGTGATGAAAAAGCAACAAGCCTTTTGAACCGATTGAAAAGGGATTCTTTAAATACAAAACGTTCTCTCAACAAAGAGTATTATGTAGAGGCGTATCTTATAAAAATCAATTATAAATCTGGCATCAGTGAATCTTTTTGGTGTATAGATTTTGAATGTAAATACTCCGGTAGTGACATTGTTTCTATAAGATGGACTCGGTTGTTTGATGGTTATCATCCAATTCTTGTTGGAGTTGACAATATTGAATCCATTTTTGTTGCTGATCGGGCCGCTCTTCCAAAAGAAACGTTTGATCTTATTGAGAATCACGAAACTGAATAAAAGGAGAACAAGATTATGAGCCTCAAAAACCGAATTTTTCACAAGAAAGGAAACATCGCTATCTTTGTATTGTCTTTGCTTGTGTATGCCGCTGTCCGAAGTGCTTTCAATATAAACCCGAATGATATCCTCGTTGTTTTTCCGATTGTGTGGGTTGCTGTTTGGATTAAATGCATGACCTTTGTTGTTATGTTTTATGTTTTTGACCGTGTTTGGGAATTTCTCAAAAAAGAAGTCAAGGAAGTTATCGTTGACGCAAATACTGAAATCAAGAAAGGAGAAAATTGAAATGAAACTAGGCGAATTTTTGCGACACAAGAAACTTAATATTGCAATTTTTGTGGTTGCTGCTATAATTTCTGTGGCAAGCGTGATTTATGGAAACAAACCGGTAAGTGAAGCGGTTGTCAGATTTCCGTTCGGGTTGTTTGGTGTGTGGCTGTATGTCATGATTAACGGTTTTATTTGTCACAAAATTTATTGTTGGTTCAAGCGCAAAAAAACCACCGAAAATAATTGAGGAAAATCATGATTAGACTTTATAAGCGAGCAAAGAACAAAAAGGTTTCTGTTTGGTCGTGTTGGGTTGAGGAAGAAAACGGCGTGCCTGTTATTTTTCGGGAGTC
>SAAW01000132.1 GCA_009929275.1 Clostridia bacterium | reverse complement strand
TTGCAATTCTTTTATTGATTTGTTCAGTAAATCAAGTTGCATATCTAATAACTTTTTGTTATCGATATACTGTTTTTCAGCCGCAGCTAATTTGTTAGACGCCTCTTTATTGGAAGTTGCACTTTGCTTTTTCGCAAGATCTGCATTTTCAGAAAGCTTGATTAATTCTGCTTGTTTTTCTTGCAAGTTTGTTTTTTGATCGGCGATTAATATGGTCATGCCTGAAATTTTTTTGAAATATTCATTTAAAGCTGATGCCTTTTCTTTCGCAAGTTTTTCAGCCTCTGTTTTTGATTTATTAAATTTATCAAGAGAAGATTTTATCTGCAAATCTTTTTCAGAAGATTTTTTTTTCAATGCCGCAAGCTCTTTGGATAATTTTGTTTGCAAAGATTTTATCAATGAATCTTGGGATTTGATTTTTTTATTTAGCGCAGCTTCTTTTGATGTCATTTTTTGTTGAGAGGTTTTTGCAACCGAACTTGCTTCATTTGCCTCTGCATTCATTATGCTAAGATCTTGTATTATCTCTCCAGAAGACGACAAAACACACAACAACAAAACATGACTTAATAATATTTTTTTTATGGAATATGATTTCATATCAAGCACCTATCTTTCACTTTCATATAATAACGCTAACAAAATAAGATTAATAATTTGTTAAATATTTGTAAAAAATTCAAAAAAAATAAAAAACCGGGTATTATCCCGGTCATTGTTTTGATAAAAAACTGAGTTGTTGGAATTTTTTGCGCCTACGATGCCATTGGCAAAATTGTGCATTGCAAAACAACTTTATCCCCAAACGCTAAAGATTTACCTATTTCAGCCCTCATCTCAGAATTTAATTTTTCTACACGCGGAACCACAATCTGCTGCCCTGGAGTTCCCTGAGCTGGAGCTGGCTGTCCTGGAGTCCCCTGAGCTGCCGGAGCTGGCTGTCCTGAAGTTCCCTGAGCTGCCGGAGCTGGCTGTCCTGAAGTTCCCTGAGCTGCCGGAG
>SAAW01000131.1 GCA_009929275.1 Clostridia bacterium | reverse complement strand
GAGTATTGGCTACAACAGGAATTTCACCATCGGAGTTTGGGTAGGTAATTTTAACGGAATTGGCACTCCCGAACTTACAGGAGCAAACATTGCTACACCTCTTCTATTTCAAATCTTTAACGCTGTTGACCACAACCAAAATAGTCAATGGTTTGCTCCACCTAAAAGCATCGACTACCGCGAAGTGTGCTCCGAATCAGGACTCATTCCCGAAGACTTTTGCACAGACTTAATCATAGATGCTTACATCCCTGGAATTTCATCAAATCAAAGATGCCAGCATCTCAAAGAAATTTTTGTCGACACAAAAGAAACAAAATCATATTGCAGAGCTTGCAAACCCGACAAAAATGTAATCAGAAAACTCTATCGGAATTTACCAATGGAAGTGATCACTTTTTATGAGGAAATGAATATGCCCTATGCAAAGATCCCTCCTCACAACGATGAATGCACCCGCATTTTCTCTCAAAATGCCCCTTCCATAACCTCATTGAGCGATGGCCATGAATACATTTTAATAAGTGGCGAAAACCAAAAACTAATGCTCAAAGCAAACACCGAAAATTCCGTGAAAAAAGTCTGGTGGTATGTCAATGACAAACTCCTAACAACTGCTCTGGCCAACGAAAAAGTATTTTTCAAACCAACCGAAGGTCACATGAAAATATCGTGCACAGATGACAAAGGAAGGAATAGTGACATCTGGATTTTTGTAAAATACATCTAAAACACACTCCTTTTAATAAAAACATCAACATTCATTATAATTCAAAAAGTGAATAAAAACAACCATTTATCACAATTTTCTCTATTCAAAACAAGCTGTATTGACAAAAAATTAAAACTTCAAAACACCCTACTTCAACAAACTACACAACTGAATTACAACACTTTAAACAAAACAAGCAATCTATAAAAAATTCAAAAAACACAAATATTGATTTTTTTTTCAAAAACCTTGCTTTATTCAAATTAATAATCGTATATTTGCACTCACTTTTTGAAAAAATAATATAA
>SAAW01000130.1 GCA_009929275.1 Clostridia bacterium | reverse complement strand
ACCCGTTCCCTTAAAGGTCAACACACTAACCCTTAAGCCACCAGGGCCTTATTAGTGTGAAATATCATTTTTATTGATGAAGAATACTATTTTTAATAATTCCAATTAAATTCAAGATTGAATTTGTTCACTCATTGCATTGATAGAGCCTTAGCAATTGAAGATATTTGCTCTTAAACCTCGATTAGTGCGTCTTAAAGTTCAAATCTGTAAGGAATTGACGCGCTGACACTTTTCTCGACTTCTTCGCCACATTATGAACACTACTAACTTTTACATTTGTGACAAACGGAGCAACCACACGGGAAGTTAACGAATCTTATTGAGTTTTCGGCTTTTTCTTTATTGTTTTCACTTTTTTCATTATCTTTGTGCTCTAATTGGTGCATCATTTCAGAATTCTATGTCTGTGAGAGAAAGTTGTTGTATTTTTGATGTGTGCAGTTAACCTGCCCCAGCCACCCAGCTTGGACTTCGCTCAAAACAACCAGAAACTCTTCCAGATTTATCGTCAGCACCTCCCAGATTTCGTTTTTGACGTACAGCTGCGGGTTTCTGAGAATCATGGTTTTGTTCCTTCTTTTGAGCTGCAGATTTTTTATTTCACCACATTTTTCAGTTTTCTGCATCTCAATTTTGACAACCAGATTTTTGATCCCAGATTTCTCGGATTCTTCAATCCTACGCAGTTTGGTGCGCAGAACCTGTTCCACCTCTTTTATTTTTAGTTGCAGTTTTCCAAAAAGAGTTTCATACAACTCCCTGTCGGTCACGACCTTTGGCGCTTGCAACGCTGCTGCCCGGGAAGGTGGCTTCTTAGAGAAAGATTTGCAGTTTATGAGATTGTCAGTTTTTGAAGTTGAAAAAGGGATATCCATGACGATTTCTGGTTTTGTTGGCTGGTTTTTGGCAATTTTTTACAACAATTGCGGCGTTTTCTACCTTTTTTGTGCAGCTAAATTGTTGCAAGTTGGCTGCTTGATGGCAAAAGAAACATTTTCGCGTTTTGGCGCATCATAGAAG
>SAAW01000014.1 GCA_009929275.1 Clostridia bacterium | reverse complement strand
ATATTATATTTGTTATATATTAATAAATATATTATGTAGTTATATATGTAAAAAAAATAATAATAAAAAGTGCTTGCAAATGTTATTTTTTTATGATATCATTACTTGCAATTTTGAATGGAGGCAACTAAATGAACCTAATTGATGTGATTGAAAAAGAAAACGAAAATGAAAATGTTCCAGAATTTTCTGTGGGCGACACTGTAAAAGTGTTTTATAAGATTAAAGAAGGAAATAAAGAAAGACTTCAAGGTTTTGAAGGCACTGTCATTGCTCGCAAAAATGGCTCTGTCAGAGAAAACTTCACTGTTAGACATATCTCTTTTGGCGTTGGAGTGGAGAGGACTTTTCCTTTGCACAGCCCAAAGATTGACAGAGTTGAAGTGCTCAAAAAAGGCAAAGTTAGACGTGCAAAACTTTTCTATCTTCGAGAACTTTCTGGCAAAGCAACAAAAATTAAAGAACTTAGATAATCTTTTAAAAAACAATTTTAAGGAAGACAACAGTTGTTTTCCTTTTTTTTGCCTAAAATGTTTTAATAATATTTTGATTTATTATATAATTGATTTGATAAGGGGAAATTTGATGTTATCTATTGTCAATTCTTTTGGACTTAATGGACTGAATGGCTACCTTGTGAAAGTTGAAGTTGATGTTAATAGAGGGCTTCCGTCCTATGATATCGTTGGACTTGCTGACATTTCTATCAAAGAGTCAAAGCAAAGGGTGGGCTCGGCTGTTAAAAATCAAGGATTTTCCTATCCTTTTGAAAAGATAACAATCAATCTCGCTCCCGCAGACACCAAAAAAGAGGGCTCACTTTATGATTTGCCCATATCAATAGGGGTCTTGTCGGCGACTAACCAAATCCTTGCACAAAAAGAATTTTTAAACGATTTTTCGTTTGTTGGAGAACTTTCTCTCGATGGCTCAATCAGGAAAATTAGGGGAGTTTTGCCCATTCTCATAACCGCTCGAGATCTTGGAATAAAAAAAGTGATTATACCTTTTGCAAACGCAAGTGAAGCCGGTTTTATCGACGGAATTGAAGTTTTCCCCGCAAAGAGTTTAAGGGAAGTTGTGCAATTTTTAAATGGAGAACTAAGCATCTGTGCTGTTAAAATAGTCAGTTATGACTTCATCAGTTCGCACAGCGAAGCGTCGGGAGATTTTTCGATGGTGAAAGGTCAGGCAAGTGCAAAAAGAGCGCTTGAAATATCGGCGGCGGGCGGACATAATGTGCTTATGATTGGCCCACCTGGAAGCGGGAAAACGATGCTCGCACGTGCATTTCCAAGCATTTTGCCAAATATGACATTTGAAGAAGCACTTGAAACGACAAAAATACATAGCATCGCAGGGTGCCTTGACAGCAAAACTGGAATTTTGACGCAAAGACCTTTCAGGAGCCCTCACCACACATCTTCGGCGGTTGCTCTCACAGGTGGAGGGAGCAAGATTAAACCCGGGGAAATAAGTCTTGCTCACAACGGAGTGCTTTTTTTGGACGAATTTCCTGAATACTCAAGGCAGTCTGTGGAGGCTCTCAGGCAACCTTTGGAAGACGGAATGATAACAATTTCTCGCAGTATGAGCACGGTGGAATATCCCGCCAATTTTGTGCTGATTGCAAGTATGAACCCTTGCCCTTGCGGGAACTATGGCTCGACGCAAAAAAAATGCACTTGCACTCCAAATCAAATCCACAACTATCTTCACAAGTTGAGCGGGCCATTGCTGGACAGAATTGATATGTATATTGAAGTGGACGGCGTTAGTTACAGCGACATTTCAAGCGAAATTCACGAGGAAAGTTCAATTGAAATTAAAAAAAGAGTGGATTTGGCACGCCAAATTCAAGTGAAGCGGTTTGACAAAAAAAAGATTTATAGCAACAGCAAAATGACAAATGAAATGATTAAAAAATATTGCAAGATTGACGACGATTGCAATATGCTTCTTTGCAGGGCTTTTGAAAGTTTGAAACTGACGGCACGGGCATACAACAGGATTTTGAAAGTGGCGAGAACAATTGCAGACCTTGACGGAAGCGATGAAATTCGTGCGGAGCATCTTATGGAAGCCATTAATTATAGGAGTCTAGACGAAAAATATTTGACTTGAGGAGAGAAAAATGAATGATGACGAAATGGCGCTTTTGTGGTTGGACTATTTTGATTTTGTAACCTATAAGAAGAAAGAAAAATTGCTTGAAATGGTGAATTTTGAAAAAGATTTACTTTCATATAATTTTTTATCTTTAAATAAAGATAGGCTTAAAGAATTCTTTTCAGCAGAGGAAATTGACATTTTAATCAAACATTCGGGGAAAGAATTTGCAACAAAAATTGAGAAAGATTATCTATCTATGGGTATCTTAATTCTGACAAAAATTTCACAAAACTATCCCCAAAATCTTTTGGACATAGACACTCCGCCGTTTGTAATTTATTATAAAGGCGACGAAAAATTGTTAAAAAGTGACTGTTTTGGCATTGTTGGCACAAGGCACATTTCAAGTTATGGAAAGGCTGTGACGGAGAAATTTACTCGCGGACTTGCCGACGCTGGCTTCACCATTGTGAGTGGTCTTGCAAGTGGAGTGGACACCTTGGCTCATTCGACAACCCTTATGTGCAAAGGCAAAACAATTGCTGTCTTGGCGGGCGGGATTGACGAGATTTATCCAGTCAGTAACACAAGGCTTGCCGAGGAAATTGTGAAAAATGGAGGGCTTATTATATCGGAAGTTCGCCCTAAAAAACGCCCTGATTCATTTATGTTCCCAATCAGAAACAGAATTATTTCGGCACTTTCAAAGGGAGTTCTTGTCACCGAAGCACAAGAAAAATCGGGCGTTATCCACACGAAAAATTATGCCCTTGACTATGGCAAAGATATGTTTGCAGTGCCGGGAAGCATCTTTAATCTGACAAGTGTTGGGGCGAACAGAATGATTGTGAACGGGCAAGCAAAGGCGGTGCTGGACGTGGAGGACATCTTGTGCGAATATAACATAACTAAGAAAAAGAAAGAAGAAAGTTATAATCTTTCCATCGAAGAAAGCCTTGTCATTGAACTTTTAAAGGGTGGCGAAAAGACTTTTCAAGAGATTGTCGAAAGTTTGAATATGGAGGTTAAAAAGGTTAACACTTTGTTGACAATGCTTTCAATTCGTGGAATAATTAAAAAACTTGCTGGAAATATTTACTATTTAATTTAGAAAAAAAGAAGGAAAGAATGAAGTTAGTTGTTATTGAGGGTCCTGGGAAAAGGGAAACTTTAAAAAAATATCTTGGAGAAGAATATGAAGTTGTGGCAACAAAAGGTCATGTGAGAGATTTGCCGGCCAAAACTTTGGGAGTTGACGTTAGCAAAAATTTTGAGCCAAAATATGAGATTATGGCTGGAAAAGAAAGTATTATAAAAGAACTGAAATTTAAAGCAAACAAGGCTCAAGAAGTGCTTTTGGCAACCGACCCCGACAGAGAAGGAGAGGCAATCTCGTGGCACATTGGGCATATTTTGAACATTGACGAAAATGCACTTTGCAGAGTTGAATTCAATGAAATTTCAAAGTCTGTTGTGAATGAAGCAATCAAAAAACCTCGCAAAATCAACATAGATTTGGTGCATGCGCAACAAGGCAGAAGAGTGCTTGACAGGCTTGTTGGATATAAAGTCTCGCCCATCATTTGCAATAAGATAAAATCGAACCTTAGTGCAGGCAGAGTTCAGAGTGTGTCGCTCAAATTGATTGTCGACAGAGAAAAAGAAATTTTAAGTTTTAAGCCACAAGAATATTGGCCTGTTGTTGCAACTTTGGAAAAGACTGGCACGAAATTTAAGGCAAATCTGGCTAATAAGGGCAATAAGAAGATTGTTCTTTCAAATAAAGAGGAAACAGACGACGCAGTAAATTACATTAAACAGCAAAGCTTTTTGGTGAAAGACGTCAAGCGAACTATGACAAAAGCAAACCCACCGCCACCTTTTATAACAAGCACAATGCAACAAGATGCCTTAAACAAAATTGGAATGAGCATCTCTGTCGCGACAAGATGTGCTCAGGCTCTTTATGAAGGTGTGGAACTTGGTGGTGAAGGTAAAACGGCTCTTATAACATACATAAGAACCGACTCCACTCGTGTGTCGCCAGAAGCACAGGTGAAAGCAAAGGAATATATAATCAAAAATTACGGCGACGAATTTGCACCAAAAAACTTTAATTTTTTTAAGTCAAAAAAGAATACTCAAGATGCTCACGAAGCGATTAGACCGATAAGTTTGGAGCGAACGCCAGAGTCTGTGAAAGACTATACAAGCAATGACAACTATCGACTGTATAAACTCATCTATGAGAGATTTGTGGCAAGTCAAATGTCGCAAGCAACTTTTGATTCACTTTCAGTGACATTCACGGCGGGAATTTTTGAATTTAAAAGTGCTGGGAAGACCCCTATTTTTGCAGGATTTACAAGGGCATATAAGATGTTTGAAGAGGCTGATGATGAAAACTCAAGCGAAAACAAGATGCCAGACTTGAAAGAGGGCGAAAATGTGGATTTAGTTGACCTTAAAACAGAACAAAAATTCACAAAACCACCCACGAGATTTACAGATGCAACGCTCATCAAAACAATGGAAGACAAGGGCATTGGGCGACCTGCCACTTATGCTCCAACTGTGATGATTTTGCAAAACAGAAATTATACTCAAAAAGAAGGAAAATATCTCAAACCAACAGATTTGGGGCAGACTGTGACGGACTTTTTGGAAAAATATTTTAAAGACATTATGAACATATCTTTCACGGCAGAAATGGAAGATAATTTGGATAAGATTGAAGATGGCAGTGTGAAGTGGCAAGAAGTTGTGGCGAAGTTTTATGAAAACTTTGAACAAGAAGTGAAGATTGCATATAAGGGGGCAAAAAAAGTGAGTGTTCCACTTGAAGTGAGCGATGTTATTTGCGAAAAATGTGGTGCGAGAATGGTTGTGCGTGAGGGCAGATTTGCAAAATTTTTGGCATGTCCGAACTATCCAAAATGCAAGAATATTAAACCTTTAAATTCGGAGATTAAAGTCGTGTGCAGTTGTCCACTTTGTGGCAAAGACATTATTGAACGACGCACTCATAAGGGCAAAATTTTTTATGGTTGTTCGGGCTATCCTGCTTGCAATTTCGCAAGTTGGGACAAACCAACAAATTTGAAGTGTCCAAAATGCAAGAGTTATCTCACAGTGAAAGAAGCAAAGAGTGTTTGGACTTACAAATGTTCAAACAAAGATTGTGACTTTACAAAACAGGAAAATCCACCTGCTGTGAAAGAAGAAACGGAACAAAAAGACTGATTGAAACAAATGCTGGAATTTATGTTTTAAAGTGAAAATATATTTTGATTAAAGGAGAGAAAAAATGGAAGGAATTAGAAGCACAACAATTGTGGCGGTGAAGCGTGACGGCAAGACGGCCATTGCAGGTGACGGTCAAGTGACTGTCGGAGAAAAATTCATCATAAAAAATAATGCGGTGAAAGTTAGACGCATATACAACGACAAAGTTATCATTGGTTTTGCGGGGTCGGCAGCAGATGCGTTTAGTTTGTCACAGAAATTTGAGGAGTTGCTCCAAAAATTTAGTGGCAATCTTATGCGAAGCGCTGTGGAACTTGCCATAGGATTTAGAGAAGACAAATATGTGAGGAAATTGGACGCACTTCTTCTGGTGGCAGACAAGGAAAATCTCTTGTATGTTTCGGGCTCGGGCGATGTTTTTGAGCCAGAATGTGGGGTGGCGGCAATCGGCAGTGGAGAATTTTATGCCTTGGCTTCGGCAAGGGCACTCGTTGAAAACACAAATCTTTCAGCAAAGGAAATCGTGCTTAAAGCACTTAAAATTACAGGCGACATTTGCGTGTTCACAAATACGCATGTGACTGTGGAGGAGGTTTAATATGGATATGACACCAAAACAAATTGTGGAAGAACTCGATAAATACATTATCGGTCAGGATAAAGCAAAAAGAGCCGTTGCTATTGCTCTTAGAAATAGATATAGAAGAAGCAAACTTTCAAAGACTATGCAAGACGAAATCACTCCAAAAAATATTATTATGAAAGGCCCGACTGGCGTGGGGAAAACAGAAATCGCACGCAGACTTTCAAAACTTGTGAAAGCACCTTTTGTGAAGGTTGAGGCTTCCAAATACACTGAAGTTGGCTATGTGGGCAGAGATGTCGAGAGTATGGTTCGCGACTTAGTTGAAGCGTCTTTTAGAATGGTGAAAGACGAAAAATATAACGAAGTGATTGAAAAAGTTACACCAAGCGTTGAAAAGAGAATTTTTGACGCAATTTACCCTTTAAAAAAATCCACTGTGGACGGAGTTGATGTCAGTGGAGAGGAATTTAAAGAGTATATTAGAAAAAATCTCTCTGAAGGGAAATATGACGAAGAATATATCGAACTTGAAGTGAAAGAACAGCAAAAATCTTTTGAAATGATGCCTGGGGCAGGAATGGAGATTAATATTGGCGATATGTTGGGCGGAATGTTCCCTCAAAAACGAAAAAAACGAAAAATGACTGTGCACGATGCAAGGGAAATCTTGGAGCAAGAAGAATGTGAAAAAATCATTGATTTGGACTCTGTGAAGAGTGAGGCTGTGCGTCGAGCAGAACAAGAGGGCATCATTTTCATCGACGAAATTGACAAAATTGCTGGGGGTGGCGGGCGAAGTAATGGCCCAGAAGTTAGTAGAGAGGGCGTTCAGAGGGATATTTTGCCGATTGTCGAAGGAAGTACTGTGAACACAAAATATGGCATTGTCAAAACAGATTATATTTTGTTCATTGCATCTGGGGCTTTTCATGTGTCCAAAGTGGAGGACCTCATTCCAGAATTGCAAGGCCGTTTTCCAATTAGAGTGGAACTTGAAAACCTTACAGCGAAAGAATTTTTTAAGATTTTGACCGAGCCAAAAAATGCTGTGACACTTCAATATCAGGAACTTTTGAAAGTGGATAACATTAATCTTATCTTTAAAACCGAAGCACTAAAAGAGATTGCAAGATACACCGAAGAGGAAAATACGGCAAGCGAAAACCTTGGAGCAAGGCGTCTTCACACTGTGATCGAATGGCTTCTCAGTGACATCAGTTTCACCGCAGGTGGCGAGCAAGAGATGAAAGATGTGGTGATTGACAAAGAGTATGTGACAAACGCTTTCAAAAATTTTGACAAAGAACACGATTTGAGAAAATATGTGCTTTAAAATCTAAAATAAAATGATTTTATTGAAAAAAAACAAATAAAATACTTACACAATGAAAAGTCATTTTTCTTCATTTTAAAACATATAAAATAAATTAATAAAAATTTTAGTAGACATAATATTTTTAAAATGATAAAAAAAAGAAAAGGAGAAATTATAATGGAACTTAAACATTTAACAAATAAAAATTTTGAAGAGAAAGTTTTGGAGGCTAAAACTGCCGTGCTTGTTGACTTTTTTGCCACTTGGTGTGGACCTTGCCAAATGCTGACTCCTGTGCTTGAAAGTGTGCAAGAAGAAATGGGAGAAAAAGTAGAAGTGTTCAAAATTGACGTGGACGAGGAAATGAACATTGCAAGGCGTTTTGGGGTGATGAGCGTGCCCACAATGATTATTTTTAAAGACGGGAAAGAATTGCAAAGGATTGTGGGACTTAGACAAAAAAACCAAATTATTCAAATGCTTGAAAGTGTCTAATCTTTAAAAAGATTATAAACAAAAGATTTTTAATAATAATTAAGGTAAACAATAAAACAAGCAGTGAATTTTCTCTGTTTGTTTTTGTTTTCTCTCTTAAAATTATTTTAAAATGCTTTATTTTTCAGTCTAAAAATTTTGGCGTTTCAAACGAACTATTGACAAAACTAGAAAATAATGTAAAATTTATAGTGAATAAAAAGAGGGCATTAAAATGCAAAGAATATATCTTGACAATGCATCGACAACAAATGTTTCAAGCGAAGTTTTAAACGAAATGCTTTCAGTTTTTTCGCAAAACTTTGGCAATTCAAACAGTTTACATTCGTTTGGCAGAGATGCACAGGCGCTTGTTGACACTGCTCGTGACAGGATTGCAAAGGCAATTAATGCTGAAAGAGGAGAGATTTACTTCACTTCTGGCGGGACGGAGAGTAATAACTGGGCTATTCTTGGCTTGGCACTTGCAAACAAAAACAAGGGCAATAGGGTGATAACTTCGCAAATTGAACACGCAAGTGTGCTTGAAAGTTGCAAAAAACTTGAAACTTTGGGGTTTGAAGTTGTCTATTTGCCTGTGGATTCGACTGGACTTGTTAGCATTGTTGATTTGATTGACAAACTCGACCAAAACACAATTTTAGTCAGTATAATGTCTGTTAACAACGAAGTTGGCACAATTCAAAACATTAAAACAATTGCAAAAATTGTGCACGAAAAAGACATTATTTTTCACACCGATGCTGTGCAAGCCGTGGGGAATTTTGCCATTGATGTTAAAGACCTTGAAGTGGACGTGATGAGTGTGAGCGGACACAAAATTCACGCACCAAAAGGAATCGGGGCGCTCTATGTTAAAAAGGGCATCAAAATTGACAACTTAATTGTCGGAGGGGAGCAAGAGCGAGGCAAAAGAGGTGGAACTCTTAATGTTCCGTCAATTGTTGGTTTCGGCAAGGCATTTGAAATCTTAACAAAAAATTATGTTTATGACTGCAAAAAAGTGAAAACATTAAGAGATTATTTTTTCAATAGGGTTATGAATGAAATTGACGATGTGGAATTGAATGGTCACCAAAACCAAAAACTTGCTGGACTTGTGAATTTAAGTTTTGCTGGAGTCGACGGTGAGGCTTTACTTTTTCTTTTGGATTTGGAGGGGATTGCAGTCTCCACGGGTTCTGCGTGTTCGAGCGGGAGTCAAGAACCTTCTCACGTTCTTATGGCAATGAAAGTGCAAGCACAAGTGGCAAAAGGAGCGATTAGATTTTCTTTCTCAAAATCAAACACAAAAGAGGAAGTTGATTATGTCGTCGAAAAACTTAAAGCAAGTGTGGCAAAACTGCGTGAATTTTCCACAGTTAGAGTGAAAAAAACAACAGGTGAAAAAAATGTATAACCAAGAAATTTTTGAGAGATTTTTGACACATAAAAATGCGGGGATAATTAAAAAAGCGGACGGCATCGGTGTTGTCAAGTTAATGAACGGAAATGATGAAATTAAAGTGTTTTTGAAAGTTGAAAATGGTGTTATTTTAGACGCGAAATACAAAGTTTTTGGCGGAGTTTCTGCGATTGTTTCAGCCGATATCGCAATGGATTTGATAAAAAATAAAGCAATTGACGACGCTCTTTTGATGAATGAGGAAGATATCAATCAAAGCCTCGGTGGGCTACCTGTGCAAAAAATACAAACTGCTCAAGTTGTCGTTAGTGCCATTGCAAATGCCGTGAAAAACTATCGGAAGAAAATGATTAAACTTGCGATTAAAAAATAGATTTACATATTTATATCAAAACAAAAGTTTTATCAAAAAAATAAAAATATTTAAAAATTATGCGAAGAGAACAAGAAATCTATTGCGTAATTTTTTTTTGTGTGATATACTCGCTAAGTTTAAAATTCACACTTAAAGTGTTTTCTTGTGGCGTCTGTGACGCTGAAATGCAAAAATACAACTCAGTTTTTGCAACATTTTGAGGAGGATAAACAAGAAGGAGGATTTTTTTATGCCAGTAATTTCTATGAAACAGTTACTAGAGGCGGGGGTTCATTTTGGTCATCAGTCCAATAAATGGAACCCAAAGATGAAGAAGTACATCTTTACAACAAGAAATGATATTCATATCATCAATCTTGAAGATACTTCGGTGCTTTGCGATAAAGCATATTTCTTTATTAGGGATATCGTCGCAAGCGGGAAAAATGTTTTGTTCGTCGGGACAAAAAAACAGGCTCAAGAAGCGGTGGAGGCTGATGCAAAGCGTTGCGGAATGTTTTACATTGTCAACCGTTGGCTTGGCGGAACTCTCACCAATTTTAAAACAATCAGGTCGAGAGTCGCAAGACTTAACAAATTGTCTAAAATGGAAGAAGTGGGTGAATTTAATTTACTTTCCAAAAAAGAAGTGGCAGGTTTGAAAGCCGAAATGGACAAACTTGAAAAGAACCTTGGCGGGATTAAAGAAATGACAGAACTTCCAGGAGTTTTGTTTGTGGTTGACCCTAAAAAAGAGCATATTGCCGTGAGTGAAGCAAGGGCTCTCAACATTCCTATCGTGGGAATTGTGGACACAAATTGTGACCCAGATGATGTTGATTTTGTTATTCCAGCAAATGACGACGCTATGAGAAGTGTGAAACTTATCGTTGGCGCAATGGCAGACGCTGTGATTGAAGCAAAAGAAGGTGTTTCTCCAAGACTTAATGAGGAACAAACTGAGGGCGAAGAAAACGCAAGCGAACTTGAAGATAATGTGACAGAAGTTCTTCAAAAAGATGGAAAAGAAGAAGAATAATTTAGATTTTTCTTTTAAATATTTTAAAAAAAACAAAAAAGGAGAAGTTTAAAAAATGATTAATGCAGAAGATATTAAAGAATTAAGAGCAAAAACAGGGGCTGGCATTCAAGATTGCCAAAAAGCACTGGCTCAAAACAATAATGATATGGAAAAAGCAGTCGAATTTTTGAGAGAAAAAGGTATTGCGACTGTCGCCAAAAAAGCAGGACGCATAGCAGGTGAGGGCGTTGTTGGAAGTTACATTCATATGGGCGGGAAGATTGGCGTTTTGGTGGAAGTGAACTGCGAGACGGATTTTGTGGCAAGAAGTGAGGATTTTAACCTTTTTGTCAAAGATATTGCAATGCAAATTGCAGCAAGCAGACCTGAATTTGTGAGGATTGAAGATGTCCCTGCCAGCAATGTTGAAAAAGAAAAAGAAATTTTGATTGAACAAGCCAAAAATGAAGGTAAACCACTTGCAATTGCTGAAAAAATGGTGGAAGGAAGAATTAAAAAATACTATAAAGACGTCTGCCTTATGGAACAAGATTTTGTGAAAGACACTGAGAAAACAATCAAAGACTTAATCACCGACATAACTCTTAAAATTGGTGAGAAAATCACAATTAGAAGATTTGTGAGATATGAAATGGGTGAGGGATTGCAAAAGAGAAATGACAATTTTGCCGAAGAAGTTATGAATCAAATGAATGTTTAATTTTTAATTTAAACTAAAAAGTGCAGACAATTATGTTTGCATTTTTTTATATTAATTATTAATTAATTTTTATATTTTAAAAATAAAAAAGTTTTAAAAATTCAATTTTGCTAAAACATTTTTTATTTTTGACAAATTGTGTTATAATAATTTTTGTTAATGAATGTGGGGGAAATGCGTTTATGCGAAAGATGGCTCTTGACTATGGCGAAGTGCGAATTGGAGTGGCTTTCAGTGATCCGCTTGGCATCATCGCAAACGGCTATGAAACTTATGTAAGAAAGGATTTAACCCGTGATTTGGCATATTTTTGTGCCTTAGCACGTGAAAAAGAAGTTGACACTATCATCATTGGGTTGCCAATAAATATGGACGGAACAGAGGGTGAACGAGCAAAAGCAACAAGAGTTTTTGGCGAAAAACTTAAAGAAGAGGCGGGGATTGCTCTAAAATATTTTGACGAAAGACTCAGTAGTGTGAGTGCAGAAAAATTGTTAATCGAAGCAGATGTTAGGCGGGAAGATAGGAAAAAATTTATTGATAAAATCTCGGCTACAATAATTTTACAAAATTATTTAGATATTAATTCAAAATAAGGAGAATGAAAATGAAAAAAGAAGAAAAAATTGAAGAAGTGAAGAGTCCTATTGATTGCCTGTTTGACGAAGACGACACCAGCCCTATTTCACTTTTTGACGAAAAAGGAGAAGAAGTTAAGTTTGAGCAGATTGCTCTCATTCCTTTAAAAGAGAAAATCTATGCCATTTTAAAACCAATCAATAAAATGGAATTCATCGGTGACGACGAGGCTTTGGTCTTTGAAGTTGTCCAAAAAGAGAACGAAAAAGATGGCTCTGTGGAAGAGTTTTTAAATTTAGTTTCAGACATCGACACAATTGACAAGGCTTTTGTCGAATATAACAAATTGGTGGACCAAGAGGAAGTAAAACAAAAAACCTCTGGCAAAAAAGAAGGAAAAAAGTAGAATAATATAATTTTTTATGATAAATTTTTTGACTAAAATAAATTTATTTTTAAAATTATAAACATATATTTTTTCAAACAAACCTATAAGAAAGATTAAAAGTCAACTTTTAATCTTTTTTTGTGTTATAAAAATATAAAAAATTACAAATATTATTTTCAAATTTTGTGAGTATTAGATTTTTTACTGCATAAAATAATCTTGTAAATGTGGGAATATTGTTTTTATTTTGATAATGAATTTGATGCAAATATTTTTGAAAAGAAGATATGTTATTTTGTCAATAATTTTGGGGGAATTGTGGCAAATGTCTTTTCTCAGAGATATTATAAAATTCTCGTCGCCGTTCCGTTTGAAAAAAAACGCGAGTCGACAAAGTTTTTTAGAGAAAAATTGGCGGAGGTTATTCTAATTAGTTTTAAAAAAGAATATATCCTAAAAAGTTTAAATTTTGAGAGAATTCAAACAAAGAATTTGTCTGTGTTTTTGCAGGCTCTCATTTGTTTTGATAGTGAAATTGACAAGCAAATTATTTCTGAAAGACTTCATTTGAGAAATGATTTTTATCTAACCTCGTTTATTTCTTTTAAGCTAAAATTTTTGAAAGAAAAGTGGAATGAACTTGTTTTGCTTGCAAATGACAATATGATGTATCTTTTGAATGACGATAGTTGCGTGGAACTCATCAAGTTTTTGATTAGTAATCTTGAACACAGATATTATGCTGTGAACATTTTTCTCAAGGACGATTGCTACCTTTTGTGCGATATGCAAGGGAAGGTAATTGATGATTTTTTGATTGAAAAACACATTGTGTATGACGACAGTAACCTGATAAATTCTCTTGTGGCACTTAATCCCGAGAAAATTATTGTCCACTGTAACAAAATCTCAAAAGACAAATTGATAAAAAACCTTTTTGAATTTTTTCCAATGCAAATCGAGATTTGCAAGTGAAACTATTGATAAAGACCTTTTAAATAAAGTTTATTTTCTTTTATAATACATTTTTTTGAGTTTATGTGAAAAGAAAAAATATAATCAGAAGTAGAAGGGGTGGAGATTTGGGCAATCAAAAACTTGACGATTTTTAAAAAGATTGTTATGGAAAGGGGCGAGAAAAAGATTTTGTGATTAGTTGTAATTTTTTATAAGTGAATTTTAACGTAAAATTGAAAAAAAGCGTTGACATATGTGGTTAAAAGTGATATTCTTTATTTGTTTTAAAGAAGAAGTTCCACTTCTCACCGTTTAACTTTTCGTTCAATCGGTTAAATACAATTAAATTAAAATTGTAAAAGTGGACTTATTCTGGGTTCACTTTTTTTTTGGACTAAAACAAATTAAGGGGGTATAATACCATTAAAAATCAACAACTTTTGAATGGAGAAATCAATTTTTCTAAGGTTAGAGTGATTGGTGAAAACAACGAACAACTTGGAGTTATGTCGAGCAAAGAAGCGCTCGTTATTGCAGAGAATGAAGGGCTTGATTTAGTTCTCATTTCGCCAAATGCTGAGCCACCTGTGTGCAAAATCATAGACTATGGCAAGTTTAAATTTGACCAGTCTAAGAGATTGAAAGAACAAAGAAAGGCTCAAAAAGTCGTGGAAATGAAAGAAATTCAACTTTCTGTGACCATCGACAAACACGATGTGGACGTCAAAGCAAAGCATGCTGTGAAATTTTTAAACGAAGGCGACAAGGTTAAAGTGAGCATTCGTTTGCGTGGGCGTCAACAAGCAAGGCCTGAACTTGGAGTTGGAGTGATGAATTCATTTTATGAAATTGTCAAAGAAGTGGGTGTGGTTGAGAAATCACCTGAGATTATGGGTAGAAATATTTTTATGATTTTAAGCCCTATTAAAGCAAAATAATAAAGGAGAAAAAATAAAATGCCAAAACAAAAAACAAATAGTGCCGCAAAAAAGAGATTTATTGTGAAAAAGTCGGGCTTGATCAAAAGAGCAAAACAAGGAAGAAGACATCTTTTGTCACACAAATCTACTGCCACAAAAAGAGGTTTGAGAAAGGGTGCTTATGTGAGTAAAACACAAGAAAAAACTATCAGACTTATGGTTAAAGGTTAATGAGGAGAGAGAAAAATGAGAATTAAGAGAGCAGTTAATAAAAATAAACACAAAAGAGCAATTTTAAAACAAACAAAAGGCTTTTGGGGAACTAAAAGTAAACTCGTGAGAGTGGCTAATCAAGCTCTTATGAAAAGTTTGCAATATGCTTATATTGGAAGAAAATTAAGAAAAAGAGATATGCGTAAACTTTGGATTGCGCGTATTAATGCCGCTTCCAGAATTAACGGATTGAGTTATAGCAAGTTTATGAACGGACTTAAATTGAAAAATATAAACTTAAACAGAAAAGTTCTTGCCGATATGGCTGTGAATGATAAGGCAGGATTTGCAAGCCTTGTTGAAAAAGTAAAAGCATAGAATTTATGAGGTTTTAAGTGGAAACAATCACTTCAAATAAAAATCAAATCGTCCAAAAAACAATTGATATTAAAAAAAATGGCGAAAATCTTCTTTTGCTTGAAAACATAAAACTCATCTGTGAGGCTAAAAATGCCGGACATAAAGTTAAATATGTTCTGATTGAAAAGAAAAAGTTTGATTATTTTAAAACTAGTTTTCATTTTGTTTTTGAAGGCGAATATCATATTGTGAGCGAAAGTGTTCTTTCAAAAATTTGTGACACAAAGTCTCCACAAGGGATTGTTGCAGTGGTTGAATTTCACAGCAAAATTGCGAACAAAATTGAAGACAATTTTTTGGTGCTTGAAAATCTTCAAGACCCGGGGAATGTCGGCACAATCATTCGCTCTGCATCGGGCACGAGTTTTAAGAATATTTTTTTGATTAATTGCGTAAGTTTTTTGAATCAAAAAGTTGTTAGAAGCACGATGGGCGGAATTTTTAGAGAAAACTTATTTTCCTTTAAGTCGCTTGACGAATTTTTGAAATATTTTAAAGATAAAGATTTTCCACTAATTGTCGCAGATATGTGCGGAGAAAATTTGTTTGAAATGAAAAAAATGAAAGAGCCGTTTGGTCTAGTTATTGGAAATGAGGGAAATGGTGTGTCATGTGAATTGAAAAAACTTGCAACAAAAACAGTTTCTATTCCAATGAAAAATGGTTTGGAGTCGCTGAATGCGGGAGTGAGTTGCTCGATAATTACTTACTTTTTGGACAATTTGAAATAAAAGTTTTTGTTTTATTTATATAAATTAAAATATATTTGAAAACAAAAACTAATAAAAAATAGTAAATAGGAGATGAAAATATGATTTCTGCGGGAGAATTTAGAAAAGGTGTTACATTTGAATATGATCATAATATCTATACGATTGTCGATTTTCAACACGTTAAACCCGGCAAAGGTGCTGCTTTTGTTAGGACAAAGATGAAAAATGTTATAACTGGGCAAGTGCTTGAAAGGACTTTTAACCCAACTGAAAAAGTGGAAGAGGCAAAGATTGAAAAAAAGGAAATGCAATATCTTTACAACGAGGGTGGAATTTATTATTTTATGGATATGGAAACTTATGACCAAATTCCATTTAACTACGACCAAGTTCAAGAAACTATGAAGTATGTCGTCGAAAATATGATGATTTCTGTTCAATTTTATAAAGGAAAAGCGTTTATGGTCGTGCCCCCAATGTTTGTGGAGTTGACAATAACTCATTGCGACCCCGGCGTTCAGGGAGATACTTCAAAATCGTCTGGAAAACCTGCAACTTTGGAAACAGGCCTAACCATTCAAGTTCCTTTGTTCGTCAATCAGGGCGACAGAATAAGAGTGGACACAAGAAGTGGCGAATATATGGAAAGATTGTAGAATTTTTTTATTATTTTGTTGAAATAACAATACTTTTGGGGTATTGTTATTTTTTTTGTCCGTTGCGATTTTTTGCTTTAACCAAAAAATATATATAGAAAAGAGAGGTGAAAGATGATTGACAAACTTTTTCCTAAATTTTTTTTAGATGCTTTAAATAAATGTCCTGTTGCAAAGATTAATGAAATTCGCCTTAGAATAAACAAAAAAGTTGTTATAAGCATTGGCGGAAAATCATATTATTTGGGAAGTTTGGGGCTGACTGGAAACGCAGAAAAATCGCTCGTTTGTGACAAAAGCCTTATTTCAGACGTGTTTAAAAATGCGTGTGAAAACTCTGTCTATGCTTTTTCAAATCAAATTAAAAATGGTTTTATCACAGTTAAGGGAGGCATAAGGATTGGGATTTGCGGAGAGGCGGTGTGGGAGAAAAATTGCCTTAAAACTTTGAAGAATATAAGCAGTCTTGTTGTGAGAATTCCAAGGGAGGTTAAGGGTTGCTCGCTTCCTATTTTTGGCAGTCTTTTTTTGCAAAGTTTTCAAAATACATTGATTATTTCTCCTCCGGGAGCAGGGAAAACAACGCTAATACGGGACATTATTTATCAACTTTCGCAGAAAAACTATTGCTATAATGTTCTTCTTGTTGACGAGCGTTTTGAGATTGCAAATTCGTTTGAGGGATTGGCGACACTTGATGTGGGAAATTTTTGCGACATATTGAGCGGAGTCAGCAAAAATTATGCTTTTGAAAATGGCATAAGGAGTTTGAAACCCGACATTATCGTCTGCGATGAAATATCAAATGAAAAAGATTTTAACTCAATTCTGACTGCCAGCAGTTGCGGAGTGAATCTGCTTGCAAGTGTTCATGCAAAAGATATTGATTCGCTTAAAAATAAAAAAGATTTTGAAGAAATACTCCAAAAAAAAGTGTTCTCAAGATTTGTCGTTTTGTCATCGCGTGAAGGTCCAGGCACAATTGAGGGCGTTTTTGATGAAAATATGAGGTATATTGTGCAATGAAAGTTCTTCTTTTGATGATAACATTCGTTTGCATTGTTTTGATTGGGCTGATGATAAACAATTACTATAAAAAAAGAAAAGATTTTTTTTGTGATTTATGTGCCTTTTGCGACACTTTAAAAGTTAGTATTTCCTATTCTCAAAATAAATTAAGTGAAATTATTTTTGATTTTAAAAAAATATGTGGAAAAGATTTTTGCAATTTTTTATTGAATTTTGAATTATATCTTGAAAAAGGTTGCGAAAATGACAAGTCGCAAATATGTGGGGAACTAAAAATTCTTAGTGAAAAAGAAACTCAAGACATAATAAAATTTTTTTCAAAACTTGGCAGTCTTGGGGTAGACGAAGAAGTGGAAAAAATTGTTCTTAACAAAAATCTTTTTCTTAAAATAAAAGAAAAATGTGAAGAACAGGAAAGAAAATTATCACCACTTTACATAAAACTTTTTGTGGTGTTGGCACTTGGAATGTTAATTATATTTTTGTGAGGAGGAAGAAATTGGATTATAGTGTGATTATTAAAATTGCCGCAATTGGAATTTTGACAGCGGTCGTCTCGCAAGTTTTGAAAAGCATTGGGAAAGATGAAATTGCCACTTTCGCCACTTTGGCGGGGTTAGTGATTGTGCTTATAATGTGTGTGAATATGATAAGCGAACTGTTTGACACTGTGAAACTTTTGTTTTTAATGTGACGCGTATGGAAATTTTTAAAATTATTGGAATTGGTCTTCTTACATCAATCATTGCAACTCTAATCAAACAAATTCGTCCAGAATTTTATATTGTGGTCATTTTGTCGGGAAGCGTTGTGATGCTTATGATGATTGTTAGTCAACTTCAAACTCTTTTTAATTATTTTCTTTCAATTTTTGGTCAAACAGGGCTTGATTATGAACTTTTTGCAAGTATATTAAAAATTTTAGGTGTGGGATATTTAACTGAATTTGCAAGTGGAATTTGTGTTGACTCAGGAAATGCGAGCATCGCCGACAAAATTTTGCTTGCTGGGAAAGTTTTAATTGTTGTTCTTTCGCTTCCAATTATAACAAGTTTGCTGAATGTTATTATAGAGATTTTGCCGTGAACAAAAATAAGATTATTATTGCAACCTTAATATTTCTGTTTTCTGTGCTTATTGCCACAGTCGTTTTGATGTTTAAAAGCAACGATGGGGGGGATTTGGTTGTAAAGACACAAAAAGAATTATATTTTCAAAATGAAGTTGAAGATGATTTAGACGAAAATGTTAAAAATCAACTTGATGACATTGATTTTAGCGCTCTTGACAACATTCTTAATAGTTTGGGTAATGAAAGAACAAATATTTTTGGCGGAAATTCTTTCATTGAAATTGTCACAAAATTCATCAATGCACAAGACAGCGGTTATTATGATAATTTTCTTTCATATGCTTTTTCCATTTTGTTTGACGATATTATTGAACTCATTCCATATTTTGCAATTATTATTGCAATGTGCATAACATATAGCCTTATTTCTCAACTTTCAAACGAAAAAAATAAGTCGCTAGGGAACCTTATTCATATCATTTGTTTTAGTTCAGTTGCAGTTATAGTTCTCAAAATCGTGCTTCAACTGATGAATGATGTTTCTACAACGATTGCAAGCGTGGAAAGTCAGATGGAGATTATTTTTCCTATTATTTTGACGCTGATGACTGCTGTTGGGAGTTCGGTTACAGCATCGACTTTTCAGCCACTTCTTGTGATTTTAACTTCAGGGATAACAAAACTTTTTGTGACAATCCTTGTGCCGATTTTCATTTTTAGTGTCGTTTTTGGAGTCATTGGAAACTTATCTAATAATGTGCGTTTAGACAAATTTTCAAAGTTTTTTTCCAGTCTTTTCAACTGGATTGTTGGCATTGTTTTCACCATTTTTATTGCTTTTTTAACTCTTCACGGGCTAACAGTGTCTAGCATAGATTCAATTTCATTTAAAACTGCAAAATATGCCATAAAAAGTTATGTGCCAGTGCTTGGAAGTTATTTGTCAGACGGAATTAGTGTCATAATTGCAAGCAGTGTTCTCATTAAAAACGCAGTCGGCGTCGCAGGTTTAATTCTTCTTTTTGCCACGATATTTGCGCCGATAATTAAAATTGTGATCGTCATTTTGCTTTTAAAACTTTGCGCGGCGATTTTGGAGCCTCTTTGCGAAAAACAAATTCACGAATTTTTATATTCGATTGCAAAAAGTCTTAATATGCTCACAGTTTGTCTGATTGCCGTGGGGTTGATGTATTTGATTTCTGTGTCACTTCTTATGTGTTGTTCAAATCTTTTGTGAGGTGAATATGAGTGAAATTTCAAAGTGGATTATATCAATTTCAGGAATGGTGCTTGTTGGAGTTTTGATTGAAGTTATTTTGCCAGAGGGCAAGATGAGCAAACTCTTAAAAAGTATCATTGGCATTTTTTCTGTGTTTATAATTATTTTGCCACTTAAGGATTTTGACTTCAAAAGTTTAAGTTTTTCAAATGTAAGCGAATTTGTCATTGATGAAAGTTTTGTGAGTGAAAGAGAGAGCGAAAAGATAATTTTAGTGGAAAAAGAAGTTGAAAACAACCTTGAATTAAATGGCTATAAGTCTGTTTCGGTGAAGATTGTGGGAGATTATAGTGGGAGTAATTTGAAAATAACAAGTGTTTTTGTCGATATTGCAAATATAGTTCTTATTGATGAAAACCTGAATATAGATATATATACAAACATTATGGCGATCATAAAGGCAAGTTTAAATGTCAATGAGGAATGTGTGATTTTTTATGAGTGAAAATTTAAAGAAAAACTTTTTTAGTTCATTTTTGGACAAGTTAAAAAAAGTTAAACACCTCGACATCATTTTAATTGTTTTATTTATTGCTGTAATTTTGCTTATATATTTTTCTTCTTATGTGCAATCGAATGAAAAAATTGAAAGTGAGCAGGAAAGCATAACTTATTCTCAAATGACTTTGCATGAATATTCAAAAGATTTGACAGACAATCTCAAAAGTTTGATTTCTTCAATTAGCGGAGCAGGAAATGTTAATGTTATGCTATATTTTGAGGAGGGAATTAAGACTGAAATCGCCTACATTGTGGAGGTGAAAACATTGTCTGACGGAACACAAGTCCAGACGAAAAGTCCGGTGCTTTTAAAAGATGAAGATGGGAATACAAAAACTGTGACTTTGCAAGAAATTATGCCAAATCCTGTGTCCGTCATCGTGGTTGCATCTGGAGCAAAAGATACAAAAGTTAAGTTGGAAATTTTGAGGTTGATTCAAGCAATGTTTAATCTCTCAACTTCAAAAATTGAAATTTTTGCTTAAAAATTAAGGGAGGTAATTAAAAATGTTTACAAAAAAGAAAAAAATTATTATTTTACTTTCAATGTTTGTGTTGTTGGTGATAACTGGTGTTTTAAACATCGTGCTTAACAATTCCACAGAGGCAACTACAAACACCTCGGGTTCTGAATATTCAGCCAGTTCATTTTTCACAACTTGCAAAGCAGACAGAATATCAACTAGAAATGAGACTATTGAGTTGTATAATGAGATTTTAGAGAGTGAAGCAAGTTCTGAAGAAGCAAAAATAAATGCTGAAGAACAGATTAATGCACTTCTTGAATCGATGGTGATGGAAGTGAATATGGAAGGGCTTATAAAGGCGAAAGGTTTTTCGGAAGCGCTCGTGAACTATTCCTCAACCTACATAAACATTTTGATTCAAAGCAGTGAACTCACGGAAACAGAAGTCGCTCAAATTGTGGACATTATTCAGTCGCAAGTTGTCAGAGACATCGACTATATAAAGATAATTCCAGTGGAGTGAAAAATTAATTGCATAAATATCGCCCCCGTGCTATACTATTTTTGATTAGTATTAGGGGTATGTTTATGTTTGTAAACGGTGAACTTTATGAAAAAAATGACGAGGGCAGAGTGTATTGTGGCAAAAACATTATGCTTTCAATCATTAATCTTGCTGCAAAAGAGATCAGCGGAGTTGCTTCGTTATGTTCGCATTTTGCTGGCAGGTTTAAAAGGCTTTTTTCTAGCAACTATTTTGAGGGTGTTAAGGTGACTTACACTCAGAACAAAAACTTGATTATCGACATCTATCTTGAAGTTTTTTTGGGTTATAGCGTGGCCGATGTGGCATATAGAGTTCAAGAAAATGTGAAAAATGGCATATCAAATATGATAAGCGCGAAGATAGATAGCATTAACATTCACGTGTTAGGCGTCGAGTTTTCAAGAGAAGATTTAGCAAAATACTAACGTAATTTTCCCTTGTTATGTCATAACAAGGGTTTTTATTATACAACAGCGAATGGGAGAAAAATATGAGCAGAAGTGATGCAAGAGTGTGTGGGTTTTTATTAACATTTGAATATCTTTTTAGCAAAGAGTTCAATGAAAATTTGCTTTTTGAAGAGCAAATTGTATCCGAGGAGGAAAAAAAGTTTTCACTTCAAATTTTTGAGAGTGTTCAGAAGAATTTTGATGAAATTGATTTAAAAATTGAAAGTTTTTTGAAAAACAACTTAAAGATAAAAGATTTATGTGCTATTGACCATGCAATTTTGATGACGGCTTTAGCCCAAGTGGACTTTTTGAACGAACCGAAAGGGCTTGTTATAAATGAAGCCGTTAGAATCGCAAAAAAATATTCCACCGACAAGAGTTCTTCGTTTGTTAATGGCGTTCTTTCTTCAATTTATGGAAAATCAGATGGAAAATCAGAGGGTGAAAATGCTGAAAACGCTGAGTGTTAGTGAGTTATCATCATACATCACAAACATTTTCGAGGCCGAGGAACTTCTTCACGACATAAAAGTTTATGGTGAAGTTTCAGGATTATCTTCTGTGAGAGGAAATCTTTATTTTAACATTAAGGACGAAAATGCTTTGATAGCGTGCATTATGTTTGGTGCGGACGCTCAAAATGTGAAAGAGGGAGACCAAATTGTCGTTTCGGGAAGTATGAGATATTATGGAAAATTTGGCAAAATTAATTTTTATGTGACAAGCATTGTCCCGTATGGCAGTGGGTTGCTTTATCAAAAATTTTTGGAGTTAAACAAAAAACTTAGAGATGAGGGGTTGTTTGACGACTCTCACAAAAAGCCTCTCCCCAAAAATATTTCAAAAATTGGCGTGATAACTTCTAAAACGGGAGCAGTGCTTCACGACATTGAAAAAGTTTCTCACAGGAGAAACCCAATGCTTGAAATTGTTGTTTATCCCGCAAAAGTTCAGGGTGTCGGGGCAGAGAAAACTATCATAGATGGACTCAAATATTTCGACAAGCAAAAGGACATTGACGTCATAATTATCGCAAGAGGCGGAGGCTCAATTGAAGACTTGCAACCGTTTAACACAGAAAGTTTGGCAAGGGAAATTGTTGCGACGAGCAAACCAGTTGTGTCGGCAGTTGGACATCAAACTGACATAACAATTTGTGACAATGCTTCGTCGGTGAGAGCCGCAACTCCATCTGAAGCAGGAGAAATTGTGGCAAGAAATATGTTTGAAGGCATCGACAAATTTAAAAATAATTTAGACAAATTATACTTCCTTGAAAACAACTTGATTGATGAAAAATTTTATGTTACTTATAAGGCAATAGATAAAATTAACAACCAGTTTTCAAAGGTGTTTTCAAACAAATTTAACAGAGTTAGAGGAAACGCATTAAAATTAAACAGCCTCAATTTAACAGATAAATTTGAGAACACACTTTCTATCGATGAGAACAAAATTCTCGTCCTAGACCCGATTAGACCCTTTAAACGAGGTTACGCTCGTTTGACAAAAGGTGAAAAACTGATTAGAGGTGTGAAAGGGCTTAAAAATGGAGACGAAATTGATGCAGAATTTTTAGACGGAAATGCCACCGTTTTTGTGGAAAAAATATGTGAGGTGAAGAAATGAATTTTGAAGAAAGTAATGAAAGATTGCAAGAGATAACTAAGCAACTTGAGAAAAACGAATTGTCACTTATAGAGGCGACAAAACTTTATGAAGAGGGCGTTGTCTTAGCAAAAAATTGCTATAAACAACTTAATGTAACCAAAGGAAAAATTACAATTTTAAAAACAGAACTAGAAAATTTAATTAATTCAAGCAATGATGAAAATAATTTTTAAAAGGATAAAAAATGAAATTAAGTAAACTCGTTTGTGAAAGAACAAAAGAAATTCCAAATGATGCAATGATGAAAAATCATATCTTGCTTTTGAGGGCGGGGTATATAAAACAAGTTGCAAATGGCATTTTTTCACTTTCAGTTTTGGGACAAAAGACATGCAACAATATTGAAAATATTATTAGACAAGAAATGGATAAAGTTGACGGGCAGGAAGTCAAATTTCCTGTTGTTATGCCAAAGGAAATGTGGGACGAAACGGGAAGATATTCTTCCATTGGAAGTGAAATGGCAAGATTTAAGGACAGAAACAATCACGATATGCTCCTTGGAATGACTCATGAAGAGGCTGCGGTGCATCTGGCGAGAAATTGGGTTAATAGCTACACAAATTTGCCTTGTATGATTTATCAAATTCAAACAAAATTTCGTGATGAACCACGAAGTCGTGGCGGGTTAATTCGAGTTAGAGAGTTCACAATGAAAGACGCGTATTCTTTTCATATGACTGAAGAAGATTTGAATGACTATTATTTCAAAATGCACGAAGCATATGAGAGAATTTATAAGAGAATTGGGCTTAAAAATAACGTTATTTCTGTGAAAAGTGATAACGGAATGTTTGGTGGAAATCTATCGCACGAGTTTATGTATCTCAATGAATTTGGCGAAGATGAACTTGTTTTGTGTGAAAATTGCGACTATAAGGCAAATCAAGAAGTCGCAGAATGTATCTATCCAAAGACTGAAAAACAAAACCTTTTAAAACTTGAAATAGTGGACACAAAAGATGCAAAAGAAATTAATGAAGTTTGTGATTTTCTTAAAACTTCAGCGGAAAAATGTATTAAAGCAGTTGTTTTTGCCGTGAAAAACGAGAAAAATACTGTGGTGTGTTTTGTTAGGGGTGATAAAGAAATTAACGAAACAAAATTGAGAAAAGTGTGCAAAAAGGAGATTGTTCCTTTTGATGCTTCAAATGAAAGTGAATTTTGTGCAGGAAATATTGGGCCAAAAGATTTTGCAGTTAAAAATTGTGAGATGTATTTTGATTTAAGTTTGAAGGGAACGTATAATATGGTTGCGGGTGCAAATCTCAAAAATCATCATTTTGTGAACTTTAACCTTGAAAGAGATTTTGGCGAAGTTGAATTTTTTGACATTTCAAAGGTTAAAAACGGCGACATTTGCCCAGTGTGTGGAAAGAAAACAAAAATTTTTCATGGCATTGAGATTGGAAATATTTTTCAACTTGGCACAAAATATTCAAAATCTATGAAAATGCTTGTTAAGACGAGTTCTGGCGAAGAAATAAACCCAATTATGGGCTGTTATGGCATTGGTGTGGGCAGAAATCTTGCATGTGTTGTGGAAGAAAATTTAGATGAAAAAGGAATTTGTATGCCTATTTCCATTGCTCCCTATAAAGTTCATATTTGTCCGCTTAGAATTGACGATAAAAATGTTGAGCGTGTCTCAAACGAAATTTATAATGAACTTATTAAAAAAGGAATGTCTGTTTTGATTGACGACAGAGATGTCTTCCCGGGTATAAAATTTTCTGATGCTGACCTTATGGGAATGCCTATACGAGTGGTGGTGAGTCCTCGAAGTTTGGAAAAAGGCGAAGTTGAGATTAAAGAACGAAAATCTGGTGAAATTGTGATGGAGAAGAAAGAAAATGCTGTTAAAAAGATTTTTGAAATTATCTCAAAGGAAAATCAAAACTAGTTTTCAGTGTGTATTATATAATTTAAAAACATTTCATATAAATATATGAGATGTTTTTTTATGAAAATTATTAATAATATTAAAGTAAAATTGCTAAGTAAAAAAGAAAAGAAAAGAAAATTTTTTTGGATTATAAAAATTAGTCTTCTTGCATTTTCCTTGTCAATCCTCCTCAGTTTTTTTTCTCAGATTGTGCTTAAAAAAAGTAATGCCATATTGGCAGTGGTCTTACTTTGTATTTTTATGATTTTCAATATTTTTTCAGATATGATTGGACTTGCCATAACTTCTTGTCAAATTGATGAAGTTAGAAAAGAAAGAGAGAATAATAGATTGAAGGAAAGCATTTATAAAAAATGTCTTCATCTAATAAAAAATTCAGATAAAGTGTCTTCAATTTTATGTGATGTTGTGGGAGATATTTGTGGGATTTTGTGTGGTGTCAGTGCAACAATTCTCACCAACATAATTATTTCAAACAACTCAATTTTTAGTTTATATCTTTTTGTGGGAGCGATTGTCAGTTCAATCATTGCAGGGCTCACTGTTTGTTTTAAAGCAATTGCAAAAAACTTTGCTGTCAAAAACTCATTGAAAATTGTGATAAAAATTTCTAAAATATCATTGATATTTTTTAAATAATTATTAAATAAATTTTAAAATATCCTTTATTATAGCGGATTATAACCGTTTATAATTATTCATTTTGCAAATGTAATTTTATTAGACAATTTGCATAAATATAAATCTTCATTACGAATATTTATGCAAAAGCACTTGCATAAATATTTTAAATTATGTATAATTTATCCAATCAATAATGAATAATTATTTGGAGGAATTTTGAAATGGCAAGGAATGTTAGGCAATCAAAAATTTTAGAACTTATTTCTCTTAACGAAATTGAAACTCAAGAGGATTTGGTTTCAAAGTTGCGTGCCAGCAAGTTCGATGTGACTCAAGCGACCATCAGTCGTGATATTAAAGAACTTGGACTTATTAAAATTCTTTCAAATGAAAGCGGAAGATATAAATATTCTCTTGCTGAAGCGACGAGCCACACTTCAAATAAATACATATATCTTTTAAAAGAATCTGTCATATCAATAAAAACAGTTAAAATAGTGATTGTTCTCGCAAAATAAAAAATCAGTATATTTGCACATGCAATTATTATTACCCATATTTCCGACAGACACAAGATTAATAAATAATCATGTAGGTGTATTTGAAAAAGAAGGTATTGTTATTGTAAGCAAAAAAGGAG
>SAAW01000129.1 GCA_009929275.1 Clostridia bacterium | reverse complement strand
CATTACTTGTGCCGCTCAAGCCGTAGAGTACGCGCGCAAAATTCGTGAAGCGGTTCGTTATCTTGGCATCGGTGATGCTGATATGGAAAAAGGTGGGATGCGTCTTGAAGCTAATACTTCTTTACAAACACCAGTAGAAAAAACTGAAACGAAATTACCAAGTTATAAAGTTGAAGTTAAAAACATTAATTCTTTCAACTTTATGAGTCAGGCAATTGAGTATGAAATTAAGCGTCAAACAAAAATTCTTGAAGCAGGAGAAAAAGTCCCACAACAAACTTTAGGATTTGACAGTCACACTGGTAAAACCTTTGTCCAACGCTCAAAAGAAGATGCCGCCGATTATCGTTATTTTCCTGATCCAGATTTACCCACAATTAAATTTACTCAAAAACAAATTGAAACTTGGCGCCAAGAGTTGCCAGCTAAACCTGAGGAAATTTTGGCAAACTGGCAAAAAACTTATCAATTATCAGCAAAATATGGCCAAAATTTCCTCGACACTCCTGAAACTTTAACTTGGGCTAGCAATCTCTGGCAGCAAGCCAAGCAAAGCAATTATCAAGTCGATCAATTAGCAAATTTTATGGTTAACAAAAAGATTTCTTGGAATTTCGCCACAAAAATTGAAAAAATTCTCTCCGACTTTCAACAGTTAACTCAGACAGATCAAGTTGATGAAGCGGAAATTGTTCAAGCGGTCGCGGCAGTTTTTGCTGCTAATCCGGCGGAAGTCGCCCGTTTTCAAGCAGGAGAGCAAAAACTGCAAGGTTTTTTCATCGGTCAAATCATTAAAAAATTAGGAAAAAAGGTTGACCCGAGCCAAATTCTTAGCATCTTGAGTAGCTTTTGTTAAAGTTTTTCTTGCTGTGTCAGCTGGACTTGAGAACACTTTAATCATATTACTTCTCCTGTTATTTCTTCAATATAAATGCTATCCCCAGAAAAATGATAAGAATGATAAGGTATATATTGAAACTCTGATTCAACACCAAAAAACATTTTTTCAAAAAAATTTTTATTTTCAACTTTA
>SAAW01000032.1 GCA_009929275.1 Clostridia bacterium | reverse complement strand
GTCTATCTCTTTGTCGATGACTTTTTTGAGGTCACTTTGGAGGTTTATTTGGTTGGCAGGGGTGATGTTGCCTCGGAAAAGGGACTTTTGGTGATGTTTGAGGTATTTTTTGCAAATCTTAAAAACCTTGGCGACTCGGTATTTGCCGACTTCGCTAAACTCATCGGCGATGTCGTAGAACAAAAAGACATAATTGTAATTGGTCGTCTCTTTTTTCACATCTTTTCCTTGAGCAAAAAGGGCGTAAATTCTCGTCCTTCTACGATGGTTTTGATGAGTTTGTAGCCGTCTAGTTTGAGGCAATGTTTGTAGGAGACCTTGCGTTTAAGCTTTACATGTAAGAATGTTTCGTTCATGCGTTCTTCAAATGCATCAATGAAAATCTTCTTGCCCTCTTCGTTTAAAAGTGCGTAGTTTAGGGATTTGTCAAAGTGTTTGAGCACTTGAAGTTTCTTTCGTCCGACCAAATCAAAGATGGTTTTAAAAACGATGACGGGCTTAAACGCTTCGCTCAGATCCAAACTCAAACTAAAGCGCCCTTCTCTCGGACTATGAAGAAAACTGATGGCTTGGTTGAGATGCGTGTGATAGATGGAGGCGATGGTTTTGGTGTATAAAAGTGTGTTGCCAAAGCTGATGAGTGCGTTCATGGGGTTATCGGGTGGGCGTTTGACACGCTTGTTCATCACAAAATCTTCGGGTAAAAAGTACTTAAAACTGTCGTAAAACCGACTCCAAATCTGCCCTTCAACGAACATAATTTGCTCGACTTTCATCGTTACATGTAAAAGGGAAGGCACATCGTTTTTCAGCCAATCCAGATACGGTTTGAGCTCTTTTTTGTCGTGACGATAGTAGTGGTACAACACTTCGTGGATGTTTTGAGCGATGGCGGAGACGATACTTTTGGAAATAACCAAGCGTTCATTGACAAAACTCAAAGACTGTTTGATGGTCAAATCACCGCTGATGAGATACTCTTTGGGGTAAAAACTTCCGCTGTAGTTGCCGTGGTAGTTGAAGATGTGCATTGTGATGCCAGCCCTAGCAATGAAGTCCAAAAACTTCGTGTTGAAGCTCACCTCGTTGAGACAGTAAAGCTCTCTCGTCTCTTCGATGGGCAGGTAAAAATTGCCCTTTTCGTTGCTAAAGGCGATGGAGTTGTCTTTGCGTTTGAGTTCGCCCATCGAGAAGATGTAGCGTGTGTGATTTTTTGCCATGTTACCTCATATAAAACAGTAATCGTAGTAAGCGCATTTTTTGCATTTGTTTTCAAACTTAGGCGCTGGAGGTTTCGGCGAAGTAATCAGCGTCGTTATAGCTTCCAAAACGGACAAAAGTGCTTTTTCATTCGCATCATCTAGCTCAATGATCTCACTTTTGGTGTTGTGATTTTTTTCGTGATACTCGACTTTGCCCTTGCGCTCAATGCCTTTGCCTCTTAGTTTGTACAGATAAAGCAACACCTGCCACTTCACCGCTTCAGGATCAGAGTCAGACTTTTTCAGCTCCACAAGGTACTCTTTGGTAATCTTGTCGATCTTGACATTGTCTATCTTCACTTCGGCTTTTTGAGCTTTCTCTTCGCTGATCTCATGCAAGACTTTCCCGATGCGCACATCTTCACTATTGTCTTCAAGATTGATACGATTGGCGTGAAGCCAAAGTTTTGTTTTACAGATGAAATAATAGGAAATTAGAGTGCCGTTAATTTGCATTTATTTATGCTCCAAGTTCTTGCATGCCTTGATTATCTACATCTAAGCTTATTCCCTCATCAAATGAATAGTCAAGCTTTAAGACTTTGTAGTACAATTTTTCATCATCTATTGGATGTATATTTTCTTTATTTTTGCCCTCATAATATAAAGGCAAAGATATGCTGTATTCAAAATAATCCTTCGCTTTTATCTCTTCATTCATATAATCATCATAAAGCAAATAATCGTTTTTAGGCTGTTCAATATCTCTTAAATCATAGTTATCCGATGATTTTTCTATACCATGTAATTGTTTTATTGTTGCATCATATTTTAAACAAGCAGGATCAAAAAGTCTTGTTTTGACATTTTTTAGTTGTGTATCATCTTCAAATAATTTATCATATACAATGTTGAGCCATTCTACATATTGACCGAGTTCATAATATCCGTTTTGAATTGTTTGAAACGTTAAGTCCAACAATGATTCATTGGTATATGGTCTGATATTTTTGTTTTGATAGATAAAGATTTCACCTTTTCGCTCAATAGATTTTTTACGATTAACCCTTCCAAACCTTTGAATAAGGGCATCAATAGGTGCATTATCGGTAAACATAACATCAAAATCTATATCAAGTGAAATTTCTACTATTTGAGTAGCTATCAAAATAAAAGGTTTTTTTGAATTAAGTTTTTCAAAAATTAAGTCTTCTTTCGTTGCTCTATCTCTTTTTTTAAAAGTAGAATGATAAAGAATCATATCATCACTTTTTATACCCAATGTTCGTAGTTCATTGTAAATCTGAAATGCGCTTTTAACTGTATTTCTGATGATTAAAACATTTTTTCCCTCATAAAACTTTTGCATCATTGACTCTAAATCATCATCTAAAAACATCTCTTTTTTAATAATTTCATTGGCTTTTTTTGCAAATAAATCTTTCTGAGTCACAAGAGGATAAGTATCTATTCCTAACAGTTTTTTAAGCTGATTGGGGATGGATGCACTCATCAAACAAACTCTCACATCGTATTCTTGGCATAACTCTAAAAATCGTTTTAGAAATCCCATCAACTTAAAATCATAAGCGTGAACTTCATCAATGATAATGACAGAATTTAAAAAGTTTTTTGTTGCAATATTGAATCTTCCTATATTGATAAAATACTTCAATAACGAATCAATGGTTGAAACCGTTACGGGTTTATTAAAACTTTTACTAATGAGAAAATCGCTTTGAAAAACATCATCTACAATGCCATTTTCTTTCTCATAAGCTTTTTCGAGAAATATTTTAGCCGTAGAATGAATCAATCCGCACTCTTCTTTATCAAAAAAATTCTGGATTCGATCATATAGTTTATTGGATGTTGTTTGAGTAGGAAGCGTATAGATGATTTTGGTATTTTGATTATAAAGATTGCAGATAGCCCAGAGCAGAGAGCCTTCGGTTTTGCCTTCACCTGTTGGGATTTCAACAAGTACACTTTTATCTAAAGATGATAATTTTTCTTGAAAATCTCGTAGCGTAGGAAAGCTTAAATGCGTCATAAAGTCTTTTTTTGTTGGTAATGCTAAAAAGGTCGTCGTTGGTTTTGTTTGTGTAAATCTTGCACTGGCTAACCAATCAGCTAGATTTAAAATGCCCGATACATAAGAGTATAAAACTCTAAATTTAAAACAACTTTGTATATCTACCAATCGTTTTTCCGAAATATCAACATATTTTTGATACAACTCTCTCTTGATTTCTTTAAACTCAAAAAAATAGGGGCATACTTCATTGAAAGTTTTTTTATACAACGATGAGTAATTTTCTAATAGTGTTAAATACTGAGGTAAAAATGTAAAATTATAATTTGCACTATCATAGTGCTTTGGAAATAACGAATGATGCGAGAAGACAATAGAAAACAATAAATTATTTTCTCCAATATCTTTATAAATAAAATCTTTGATATGTAGCAATAAAGAAACACCATACAGTGGATGATATGATTTCTTCCCACTTTGTATTGTTTCTTGAAACTCTACCGTTGCCTTGCCAATATCGTGGAAATAGGCACTAAAAAATATCAAATCACGAATTTTTTGCTCACTCCAGCCCGTACATGTAGAAACTTTTTGAAGAGTCTGTGGGTCAATTTGATTAAGAGCTTCTTCTACGACCCACTGTGTATGCTCATCAAGTGTTTGAGACCGTTCATTTGATGTTTTAGCAACTATTTCCATCAATAAAACACCATTTTATTTTCTTTTTCTTCATCAATATAACTTGTAACGTTTTGGAGCTCAATTTCACAGTTGATAAACTCTACTTGCGGATATTCTTCTTTAACTTCTTTAGAAATTCTCATACCTTTTTTATCAAAGGCATTAAATTTTATTGGCGTTAAATTAGGTGTCGGCAATTCTAACGGTTGAGTTATATCTTTGATAAATGCTTTATACCGATAAGCTTTGTTTAAAAATACCGAATTGATTCTATTGGTTGGATTGAAAACCAGAGCATCAATAATCGTGATATTTTTAATGACAATCAACTCATCGTCTAAGCCTAAAGCAGGAGTATTTTTTGGATTTTTTAAAGCACTGTATATTTCATCAAAAAGTGTTTTATTTTTGATACTTAGATAAATCGTATATTTTGATAAAAAGAGCTTATCTCTTCGTATAACGCTTTTCCCCATATTCCCTTTTTCTAATGTTTTATAACTCCATAAATCTTTTGTTTTTCCATTGATCTCATCAATAATGACAGATACATCTATCAACTCTTGATTTAAAATCTCAAAAAATTCTTTTTGAGATTTTAATGCAATATTACACAAAAGTCCTATGATCGTGGTTTTCGGTGGAGCTAAAAACGTTTTATGGTAAGTTCTAAAAAAGGGGACTCTAAACGAATTTAAAAGTCCCTCAACCTCAAAACGGATGGCTTCCATTTTAAGCTCCTAAATTATTTTTGTACTCTTCAAGAGCTTGTGCAACGCTCACAACATTATCAAAAGAGCTTCTTATTTCTGCCTCATTTGTAAAAATTCCTTTAGTAATTCCGATGGTATATGACTCAGGTTTATTATCTTTTAACGCTTCTTGGATTGTTTCTATGTCAATGCTCCCATTAGCATCCACACTTAAAGCATTTAATAAAAAGGGATTTCCTGTTTTTTGTTTTGCGACAATAACAAATTTTGGAGCAATATCTTCAAGATTGCGAGCTTGTTTTGCACCGCCATTAAAGGATTTAATAGCATCAAGAAATACATTTAAGCGTTGTTTTTTCTCTTCATCACTTAAAATTGATTTGACTTCATAGGTATATTCGTTAATTTCATTGCCGATATGAGAAAGATTTACCATAATATTTCCTCTCATAAAATTTAAAGTGTCAATTTCTACTTGTACGATATTGCCACTTTTTTTACTCTCATCTTCTGTTTTTTGCTTGCGTGTCAAATAGTCATATTCGCCTTTATAGGGAAATATAGAAACCATTGGACTCACTTTGATAGGAGACCATCTTCGACCACCTTTGGGTAACATAAATCCAAACAAATCCAAATCACATACGGATTTAAAAATTTTTTCTCGTTGCTTATCATCTATTTTTGCATTGAGCGATGGATACTTACCATTTTCTTCAACCGTTGGATTGCCATCTTCATCAACACTACTGATTTTTTCTCCAAGTTGCATCAAAGTTTCTTTCATGTATCTACGTAACGCTTGCCCTGACACATACGCAAATTCATCGCCGTTTGCATTGGAGATTTTCTTCATGACCGTAACATTACCGCCAGAACCTTCGCCACCATTAAG
>SAAW01000128.1 GCA_009929275.1 Clostridia bacterium | reverse complement strand
AATCTTGATATTTTTCTGGTTTGTATAAATTCTTCAAGATCTTGTGTAGAAAAATATTTTTCCATAAGTTCTATGATAGGCCTACCTTCTCTTTTCCATACATAGTATGTATTTCTGCTAAATCCAAAGATTTCAACAATTCTTTTTTCGTAACTCATTTGCACTCCTAAACCTAAAAAGTAATATTATAGTACAAATTATACAAAAAAGTATTGACAAAATCAAGGTATTGTATTAATATTTCAATAAACAAAAGTATCGTATTGATACATTATTTGTAGATGTAATTTTAATTAGGATTGAAAAATGAAGAATGTTGATGTTATTTTTGAAAAATTGAAAAAACAAACTGATTTACAAAATCAAGTTGAGATGATTGAACAGGTTCTAATTAATAGTAGTGGACTTCTTGACGATAGAGAAGTGGAAATCCTTATACAATTCCTTGAAAATACAAAAAAAGAACTTATACAAAAACCAATTAACGAAGAGTTCAAAAACTTTATTTATTCAATTGATGAAATACAAAACACACCATCGACTACATGGCTTTATCCTGATGTTATACCAAAAAATTCGATTGGCGTGTTTTATGGAGCAAGCGGAGGAGGAAAAACTACAGTTCTAAATTGGCTTATCGACAAAAGCTTACATTTGCATCCCAACCTCTATGTGATTGTCATAGATGGAGATATGGGACTTTCAAAACTTTCTGAAATGGGTATTTCAGGATTGATGGAAGCCTATGGCGAAAGGTTCTTGTATGCAGGAAAACAAAAAGGTGTGATCAACTTTTCACAAGCCGCCCAAAAACTACTTTTTAAAATTGTGGAGCTGCAAAAACAATATCCACAAAGGCACTATTTGGTCGTTGAAGATTCACTCATGCTTACAAGCCCAAAAAAGCGTGGTTTTATCGATACAGAGCAATTGTACAAATATGAAAGACTTCTGCGTGAAAACGGTGGAGGTGCGATTTTGATACACCACTTAAACAAAGGCGGTGTTTTTGCAGATTCCCAGCAAATTGAAAATTACGCAGACTTCACTTATCTGGTTGAACGAAACGATTTCAATTC
>SAAW01000127.1 GCA_009929275.1 Clostridia bacterium | reverse complement strand
AAATTGCTTGACGATTTAACAGTCTGGGAAAATATTGCTTTGCCGCTGATAATTGCTCATCAAAACAAAGCAGAAATTGAAAAACGCATTAGCGAATTATTAAAAATGCTCAAGCTAAATGGACGAGAAAATGATTTTCCGGTTCAACTTTCTGGCGGTGAAGCACAACGAGTCAGTTTGGCGCGCGCGCTTTCCGTGGCCCCCAAAGTTATTTTTGCCGATGAACCAACGGGAAACTTAGATGAAGAAAATAGCGAAGCAATTTATAATTTGCTTAAAGCAATCAATAAATATGGGACAACGGTGGTGTTCGCGACTCATAATTTAGGTTTCATCAATAAGGATCCGAGCGCGCGCCATTTAGAATTTGATGCCGGTAAATTAGTTAAAGATTCGGCACCTAAAAAAGCAGCTGGCGGGACAGTCGGGCCTGAAGAAAAAACTAAAGAAGAAGAAACAATTAAAGAAGAAAAAGAAATTACTCCTGAAAAAACGGCTGGCGAAGTTGAACAAGAAGTTGCTGCTACTGAAACAACTGAAACTTCAACGACCAAGCCTTTAACAGAAAAAAAACCAAAGCATTCATGGTTATTTTGGGGCAAGAAAAAAGAGCAAAACGAAAAACTAAGCGAAAAAAAGGCTCCAGAAGAAGAAAAAGAAATTTTAGCGGAAAAGTCTAATTTTCGACGCCGATCAAAAATCAAATTAGATAAAGTTGAAATGAAACCGGAGGAATCTTAAAATGTCAGCCGTTTTTTCTAGTTGGAAGAATTTGCGTCGCACTCCTTATCAAAGTTTAACCGCTTTACTGGTAGTAATGACAACTTTTTTCATGGTTTTTGTTTTTAGCACTTTTTTACATTTGGGCAATAAAGTTTTGCATTATTTTGAAACGCGACCGCAAATTCTTGTTTTTTTTAAGACTAGTGTGACCGATGCTCAAGCTTCGGAGGAAGCGAAATTACTCGCCACTTTAGATCAAGTGGACGGAGTAAAAATTACAGGCAAAACTGATGCTTTCAATCTTTACAAAGAAGAAAACGCTAATGAACCTTTACTTTTAGAATTATTGACACCAGATC
>SAAW01000126.1 GCA_009929275.1 Clostridia bacterium | reverse complement strand
TTGGTGGTACATACAAAGGAAAGAAAAAAGGCTGAATTCCAAACAAGGAGTTCAGCCTAAATTTTTATTGTAAAAAAGTTTTACCGGACAGCAATAATTAAAAAATAAGCCGCATATATTATCTAGTCCTAAAACCAGTAACGGTTATTTAGGACGGGACAGTCGAACGAAGCACAAAAAAAACTGCGAAATAATGAGTTTCGCAGTTTTTTGTTTATCAATCTCTTGGACAATTATTTGATTTCAATCAAACGTTGTGCTTTCTTGATTTCTTTCTCCGAAAGTTTAGGCAGATGAATGTTTAAAACCCCATTGTCCATTGATGCGGCAATTTTTTCTTTGTCTACATCGTCAGGCAAAATCATTGTCTGCTCAAATTTAGAGTAAGCAAATTCGCGACGTAAGAAACGTGTGTCTTTGTTCTCTTCTTTTTTCTCTTCTTTCTTTTCGAGCGATATAACAAGGTTGTTGTCCTCATCAATGCGCAGGTTGAAATCTTGTTTTGTCATACCCGGAGCAGCAACTTCTACCAAATAGTTGTCGGGTGTTTCTTTTACGTTAATGGCAGGTGCTGTTGCGTTGGTACGTGCCATAAAATCGTTGTCGAACATGTCGCTAAAAATCGACGGTAACCAGTTTTGATTTCTCCTTTCAAGTGTCATAATTGTGTCCTCCTATAAGTTTAGTTAATTATTTAGTTGGTTGTGCGGTTTTTTGAACCGCGTTCGCAATTATCTTTGCAAAATAAGTGCCATTATGCAGATTTAATACATTGTAAATTTGTATTTTATTCTGTAATATATTCATTTATAGTGTAATACAAATGAAATAGTTTGAAAAGAGGAGTTTCTGTATCAGACAAATAGACTGTAAAAATACTGTCAAAATAGCAGTTTATTTGATTTTCACAATGTCATTTTGGCAAAGTAGCATAAAAAAAAGTTGAACACTATCCGGTTCAACTCTTTTTTAAATTCAAATGAAGTGATTATTTAACTACAACTTTGGTGGTTTGTCCATCTACGCGTACCAAATAGATACCGGCATCACACGTGATATCTGTATGGTTTCTGCTTACCAAAAT
>SAAW01000125.1 GCA_009929275.1 Clostridia bacterium | reverse complement strand
TCATTGATTGTTGGAGGTGTGGTGGAAGCCTAACCAATATATAGCAATAAAAAATCAATTTTGAAAATAAATAACTTAAGTAAAGTAAGTAGATGTAAGTAAGCAAAGGCTTATTGAATTAATTCTGTAGGGAACGACAAACGATAAAAAACGTTTTTCAACGCCTTGGCCGCTGAAAATCATTTCTATATTATGAATTAAGGTTTTTGTACAAAATTTTTCTTTCAAATTTCACTTTCAAATGTCATCTTCAACGATTTCTTGCATGTTGTTAAATTTACCAACCATATGCACTTATAAATGCAATGCCATTGCAACCAAACAACAGAGTTTGATTTAGTTTTTGTGTTGAAAATTATCATCATCGCCAACCAGTCATTTTGAGCCTTCGACAGCGTCAGCGTAGGTTTTAACCACGTAGGAGACGTAGTTGACGTGGAGATCTGTGCGTGACCAACGGTTAACGTTCTGTTGTCTATTTGCAAATACCACGATTTTTGGCGGATCATTTAGCTTCCACCCGGTAATTTGAGCAAATTGAACTTGGTTCAGGCGTTGATATTCACCAATTGGCCTGTGCTTAGCAGCAAGTTTTGGCAGTTGCTCATTTCATGTTATTATACTTCATTTCAAAAGCGCATCCCGCTATATTCCCTTTTAATTTTCCTTTGTTCTCAGCATCAGTACTGAACTTTTGAAAGTTCAGTTGTCTTGTGGTGTCAAACAAAAATAATGAAAATTGAGCTTACATTCCAAATAAAGTGCAATATTTTCCACGATATTTTGGTTTTTATGCTCTTCTCTCAGAAATTTAGCAACAGTACTGTGAATTCGTAAGTTGTTTTGTATAATGTTTTCATGATAAATGAAAAAGAGGTGGCTAATTACTATCATAAATGTGATGGAAATAATAAAATAATAAAAATATTTGTCAGAACGGTGAGGTTCTGAAAAAGAATTTATCTTATTTTTCCGTTCTGTATCGTGTCAAAAAAAGGTTAAAAATAATTTTTGACCCGTTTACATGGTGGGTAGTGGTTCATTAGAGAAAAGTCTATTTTTAGAAAATATAAAGTTAAGTCTCAATAA
>SAAW01000124.1 GCA_009929275.1 Clostridia bacterium | reverse complement strand
CCTCTATATATTTTGCTGGGATCCAAAACTCAACTTTAACAAGGGAGTTATCAACAAGATTAACAAGATCTCTGTGTTGTTCAACAATATTTCCAGCTGATATTTTCATGATTCCGACCGTGCCACTAAATGGCGCCTTTATTCTTGTTCGTGATAATTCATAAGCTGCTTTGTCTAGCTCTGCTTTTGCCGAATTCATTTTGGCCAGGGCTTCTTCGTATATTTTTTGTGAGCCTGCCTTACCTTGGAATAATTTCTTTTGTCGTTCAAAATCACCCTTTGCAAGTTCACATTCAGCCTCAGCTCTCGCTTTGTTTGCCTTATACAAATCATCTTCAAAAACAATCAGTTCCTGATTTTTTTCAACATGGGAGCCTTCTGTAAATTGAATTCCCTGTATTTTTCCTGGAATTTCAGACTTTATAACAACCTCGGCATTTCCCTTCAATATTCCGATAGATTTAATCTGCCGGAGAGTTGTTCCTGCTTTAACTTTTTCTGCCTCGATTCCTGCAACTCTATCATCCATTCCGTCATTTTCATCTTCTTCAGATTGGAGAATAATTCTGCACACGCCTCTGACAGCGGGTTTTAACGAATTATAAACAACAAAAACAGAGAAAGCCGACAACAAAAGAATTATTATTTGAGTTTTTAGCTCACCAGCTTTTTCACTTAAAAATTCTTTCTTGTTTTTTGAGGTTGCAAAATTTTTCCAAAAGGAAAAACAAGATTTTAAAAATTGAAATATTTTTTTTATCATCGCCAACAAAGCTGCAAATTAATACGACACCCTATTTATATAGTACCACAAAAAAAAACATTTTCATACACAACAATACAAGCACATGAATTAACAAACATATCTGATTCACAAAAAATTCACCTATATTAAGATCTTTTGGTGGCCACATTTTTCTTTTTTTGTTTATAAACATTTCACTTTCTGTCACAAATGTTCTGGTTATATCAATTTGGGTTTTTGACGCTGGTGTTTTTTGCCTGGATTTTAATGTGCTGCGGGTTTTTGCGTGGCGCGGTTTTGCTTTTTGCGTAGCGCGGTTTTGCGGGGCAGAGCTTTTTGGCGTGGCC
>SAAW01000123.1 GCA_009929275.1 Clostridia bacterium | reverse complement strand
AAATCTATTTTTGAAATTTTTGAAAACATTATTTTAACACTCGGCAGAAATCTTAATTTCTTGCTTGTGCGAAAAATGGGGGTTTTTCACGTTTGACTAGTTAGAGAGGCACCTTTCCGATGAAAGGTGCTTTTTTACTATTGTTGAATGACAGAAAAACAAGTATTGGGAAACATTTAAATATTATAAAAATTTTCTGCTATGTTTGAATAGAAAATCGGATATAACCTTGTTGGACCTAACTGAAATAGAATTACTGCAAAAACTGGCTAAAGGAGATTCGCTTGCTTTCTCGCGTGTTGTAGAGGTTTATCAGGAACGTTTGCTGCATTTTTCTTTACACTATCTGAATGACCGGGAAATGGCAAAAGATGTTGTTCAGGATGTATTTTCCATTATTTGGGAAGACCGTGAAAAATTTCACAAAGTAAATAACCTTTCTTCGTGGTTGTTTACCCTGGTTAAAAATCAATGTTTAAAAAAAATTGAACACCTAAAAGTTGGTCAAAAACATATCAGCAAATTACAATACCGGTATCTTAACTTAACCCGCGATTCATTAAGTCAGTTGGACACTTCTCCTTTTATTTTCAATGAGATTAACTCAATAATTAAACAGACCCTGGAAAAGCTACCTCCCCAGTCAAGGTGTATTTTTGAAATGAGCCGGTTTGAAAATAAAAAAAACCTTGAAATTGCTGATGAGCTTGACATTTCAATAAAAACAGTAGAGGCCGGCATTACCAAAGCGTTGAAACTTCTCCGCCCGGCGTTGAAACAGTATTTGCCTGTTGTTTTTTTTTGAAAAAAATTCAACCAGGTTATAGGGTATTTTCCGGTTTGCAGTACTTACTTATAAAAGTATTTGCATGGACAGGGAAAAACTACATAAATTCGTTCTCAATGAATTAAGCAATGAACCGGAAATTGACGAAGTCATAACCTGGATTGAGAGCTCAGAAGAAAATAAGCAGGAATTTGAAACCTTAAAAAATCTGTGGGCAATTTCGGGTTTTGCAAACTACGATGTTTACAGGGCGAAAAAATCAGACAAAACCCAAAAGTTCCGCAAAAAAAGAACAATTCCAATATAC
>SAAW01000122.1 GCA_009929275.1 Clostridia bacterium | reverse complement strand
AAAAGAGCTAAACAAGTATGTCGGCTCTAAAATCGAGGGGCATATCATTCAAGGTTTTAGAGTAACCAATACGGATATTTTTGTGGAAACAGATGTAGGCGATTATCGTTTTTCAAACATCGAAACACTCAAAAAACAGATACAAAAATAAGCATGGACACGCTCGTGTCCACTCTCTTTTTCCCTTTTCGGGGTGTTAGGGTTCACCCTGCAAGAGCTATGTTTTTACTTTCGTCAGAAATGTAAGACATAATTGCTCGCTCTTCTTGTCTATTTTTGTGTATATGTTTAAATTATATGGAATTTGTGTTTAAATATATTTACGCTTGTTTAACGATGTTTCCTATTGTTTAAATTGTATGGAATTTGTGTTTAATTTGTATTGATAAAAAAATACAAAAATGATAGAATTTCGATTGAAAATAGTTGAATTTCGATTGAAAGGTATTAAAATGGACGAGGCACTATTAAAATTCATTCAAGACAATAAACCAAACAGGGGAATACTTGACAAGTATGCCGATGAAATTATGGCAATGAGAGAGGCAAATTTATCTTTTAAACTCATTCTTGAATATTTAGAAACTAGACACGATGTTAAAACCTCAATTCAAAATGTGGCTCAATGGTACAAAAGAAAAACAGCAAAAAAAACTCAAAGAGTTACCGGTGAAAATGTAAAAATAGTGAAAGAAAAAACACCCGTACCAAATGACGAAAAAGAAGAATATGATATGTTTGAAAACGTAAAGAAAAACATAGCAAGCGTTAAAGAAATCGAAAGCAGATTTAAAAAATAAAGGAAAATAACACCATACACGCACTAAAAACCCTACGAGTTTCTAGCATACACACACATCAAAAAAGTGGTGTGTGTATCAACAAATTCCTTATTAAATTGCTCTTCCTTTTTTAACTTAAATCTGCTAAGATTTGAGTAATAAAAGGCACGAATATGAAAAAAAGAAGACACAACTACGTTTTAGTCATTCTTTTTCTTCATTTTTCGTGTTCTGCGAAGCTAAGAGCCAAGAGCAAGAGAGGAAGAGCAAATGCCAAAAAATGCCACAATACAAATCAAGACTTTAACACCTCGCCAAGCC
>SAAW01000121.1 GCA_009929275.1 Clostridia bacterium | reverse complement strand
CTATGGGCTTGGGCGGTCTGCGGGCGAATTTCCTGTCGCAATAGCGACAAAGGAAATGCGGGCGCAAAGACTGCCAGAAGCACATTAGCCGCCCAAAGCACATAGGCGTGTGTTAGGGGCTAGTCCTTTTTTTCGTTTTCACTTTCACTACACCGTAATTTCCACTTGTACCGTAAATTGCTTTTGTTATATTGTCAGGCTTTAGAATCTCAAAACTTAATATATCCTTCTCAAGATATCTGTTTAAGTCTGATATTTGTGCAACTTTGTCGTTAATTATAATCAAAGGATATTCAGTATATTTTGTGTCGTCTGATATATTTAGTTCTCTTCTAATTTTGTGTTCAGTCGAAATATAAAAATCAGTTTTTATGCCATTTGCTAAAAATCTGTCAATTCTAAAACTGAGAGTTTTCATGTCCCAACTGTAAGTTTCAGGTTCTAGGCTTTCAATAAATTCAGTACGTAGTGTTTTTGTATTCAAAAATTTGTCCATTAAATCCAAAGTTTGAATAGCTATTCTACAGTTGTCATTTCTTTTCGATTCTGGAGACCAGAAGCTACAAATCTTATAGTTCTTTAGCGTCGAAATTTCAAAAAAAATGAAACTTCCATCAATTCCTCTGAAATTGTCGTTTTTAAGTTCTACAAAATTGAATGACTTCAATGAGTCCAAAAAAGTCCCGGAAAGTTTTCCTGAATATGTTTTTTCCTGTAGTCCGAGTCTGTCGTTATATATGAAAAATTTGCACTCATAATCAGTCGAATCATTTGCTTTAATTGTCAGGATTTCATTGTTTTTCCAAATTCTAATGGCTAATGAATCTGTTGAAATTTGCAAATCTTCTAATTTAAACTTATTCAAATTTTCGGGTAGTCTACTTACAAAATTATCCACTACTTCACTTTGAGGTATTTCAATGTGTTTCTGTCCATTTGCTGTAACAAATGCACATACAAGCAGTAATAATGTAAGTAATTGTCTCATAATTAATTTTTTCAGGATTCTGACTAACGACCACGTAAGTCTTTGGTTTTCAGTAGTCGCTTTTTTAGTCGTTAGCTCAATAAGTCAATCAATTTTTTCATTTTTAGAATTCTGA
>SAAW01000120.1 GCA_009929275.1 Clostridia bacterium | reverse complement strand
CTGAAAAACAAGAATTAGAGGTTGAACGTAAACTAATTTTTGAAGATAAATCAGTTGATGTAGAAGAAAATCGTTTGAAGAAATTAGTTGAAGATTCTGAATCATCAAAAACAAAAGCAGAGCAAGAAAAAACCGATACGGATAAAAAACTTGCAGAAAACAAAGCGATTGTTACCGAAAAAGAAAAACAGTTATTAAATACACAAGAACAACAAATTACTAAAAAGACTAACGAAGAACTGCAGTCAGAATTTGTTGAAAAGAAAATTAAAGCAGATGAATTTTCTCAAAAAATTGGAGCGAACAAACAAACATTAAAGTCTAATGAAGACAATTTAAAAACAACTGGAAGCAAACAAAAAGAGAAAGAAAAGCAACAAGCAATTTGTAATAAGTGGGGAATTTTAAACACACTAATTGGCTCAAATGACGGCAAAAAATATCGCAACTTTGCACAAGCCTTAACCTTTGAACATTTAATTGGCTTGTCAAACAGACAACTTCAAAAAATGTCTGACCGTTATATTCTCAAACGCACAGGTGACACTACAAATCCTTTTGAGTTATACGTAATTGATAAATTTCAAAACAGTGATGAACGAACAGCACAAAATCTTTCAGGTGGTGAAAAATTTATCATTTCACTTTCACTTGCTCTTGGTTTAGCGAATATGGCAAGTAAAAATATGCGTATTGATACAATGTTTATTGACGAAGGTTTTGGAACACTTGATTCAGACTATCTTGACGTGGCACTAAATGCTTTATCAAATTTACAAAGTGAAGGAAAAGTAATTGGAGTTATTTCTCACTTGACAGAACTTAAAGAAAGAATTGCAACACACGTTGAAGTTGTTCCTAGTGGCAACGGACACTCAAAAATTCAAATCACAAAATGACAAAACGAATAACTAAAAATAGAAAACAAAATTCGGGCGAACTGCTAACACGGGTTTTGCGTCAGGCGGGCTGACATGCAAACTTGGAGCTTTATGCTTCTATTTAAGTTCAGTGCTGGTTGACAGTTTTGTGCTCCAAAACCCGCCCGAACGCAAAGCCCGAAAACGTTGTGGGATATGGAAACGAAACAACCACTAAAAAAAA
>SAAW01000119.1 GCA_009929275.1 Clostridia bacterium | reverse complement strand
TTTAGTTAAAAAAATGGCTGAATATTATGATGTTTGTTTAGAAGATATTTTTTTGGGAAACAAGTACGAATTAAAAAAAGATTTTATAAGCAAAAAACACCTAGTGAATTAGAAAGGAGCTAAAATTTTGAATGAAATTGCACTATCGATTACACTATCGTCAGATTATTTAACGAAGGAAGACTTTGAAAACGACAAAGAAATAGCTGTGTTCAACAGTTTGCTTAATGGATATTATGAAGCGGACTACAAGTCTAAAATATTCAATAAACTGATAAATGTATTTATCGGAGAAAAAGAGAAACCAGTTTTTAAAAACACAAAACACGAAAAAGTTTTCTCTATATTGTTTCCTGATTTAGAGCAACAAGTTACTTTTGGTACAGGTAAAGGTGGATATAAAGAATGGGGTGTCAAAAAGTTTACAGCTGACTTTTATGACAAAAAAGAAAATACGATTTACGAAATAGATGGAGAAAGTCACTTCACTGAAATCGGAAAATTAAAAGATAGGTACAGAGATGGTCTTTTACGTTTGTTGTACGGTGTTAACACATTAAGAATCACAAACGAAGAGGTGGAGATCATGTTATTAGAGAGAATTAGAAAGGTTGGAGTAGAAAAATTTGTTATCAGTAAATAGAATAGCGCAAGAAGCCCACGATAACGCAAAAAGCTATTATGACCGTTCGCAAGAGTATGGATATAAGTTTCTTATGACATTAAAAGAAATAAGAGACAATAAATATTTTTTAGAAATTGGTTTTGATGATTTCGAAAATTATACAAAGAAAAATTTTGGATATTCAAGAAATACTGTTAACGAGAGGATAGCAAGCGCAGAACAGTGGGGAGAGCAATACGACATATTATTAGGACAATATGGAAAAAGCAAACTATCAAGACTAGCGCAGTTTCCAGAAACCGCACGTGCGGTTGTGATTGAAAAAGGAGTACCAACAGAAAACGGTATTAAAGACATCTCAGAGGCTACAGTTAGAGAGATCGAATCCTATAAAAAGCAACTCAAACAAAAAGACGACCGCATAAGCGCCTTAGAAAGCGCACAGCCGACTGTAATTGAAAAGCGTGTAGAAGTTCCACC
>SAAW01000031.1 GCA_009929275.1 Clostridia bacterium | reverse complement strand
TGCTCTTCTGGCTTAGGGAGAGATGGCAAAGATAACTTATTGAAGTCTAGTTGTTTCTCTTTTGTTTTTGATTCAATTTGAGCTATTTTTTCTGCCACTGTAAGGTTTTTTTGGTCGGTATATTGTTTTGCTTCTTCATTCACTTTTTGAATTTCGGTTTTAATCTCTTCAAGGGATGAAGAAATGGTATTTTTTGTGGATTCTTGCAATACCTTCATGCTTTCGTTAATGTTAGAAGCTGTATTCACCAAATCTTGTGAAATGGTTTGATGCAAAACATCCATTTTGTTTGACATGTTTTGCTCTACATTCTTAATGTCAGTACCAAGTTGTTCAACTTGTTGGTCTTTAATTTCTTGCCATTTGGTTAAAGAGTTTATTTCTAATTTTAAATCTTGAACTTTAGTTGGAACGTCTTTTCTCTCATCATCTTTTGAAAGGACAATGGCTGTTTTTACTAAACCAACGATAATAAACATTCCAACGGAAAGAAAAAGAGCTACACCAGCAACACGTTTAATTGTTTTTGATTTGAGATTTTTAACACGCTCATCAAGCGTAGAAAGCTCTTTCAAAGGGTCTTCATCATGTTTTTTAACACGCTCATCGTCCCCGTCTATATCATCTATACTATTTTCAACATCGTCTGTCCTGTTTTGTTTCTCTTTCCAATTTTCAAACATGTCGAGAAAAGTTTTTTTAGTCTTTTTAGCTTCATTTGTTATGTTGTTCCAGTTTCCAAATGGGTTATTCATCATTACCCCTTTGTTTAATGATGAACAAACGTGCATTTTCATTTGGTAATAAAATGTCTTTATTGAACGTTACGCCATATATGCCTTTTTGGTTTTTAAACATTTCCCAATCAAGCGTGATATTTGTTGTTCCCTCATTTATAACAAGATATTCAACACCAGAATATGTCTTGCCTTGGTACTCCTTAATGAGGCGAAAACGCAAAGGGTTGCTAATGTATTCTTTTTGTAAGGAAATGATTTCATAGCCCTTAGGAGGCTCATTGTTATAGAGCGCTTTGGTGAGGTTTACAACCACTTTATCATGATATGTTGATTCAAATTTTGTAGCAACTTCTTTGTTTTTTTCATAGTCTATAAAACGATAAATACTATCTGCAACATCTTCTTTGTTTTGTGTTACCTTTAGATTTAAAACGATGGGATATTTTTCATATCCAAAAACGATAAGTTGTGTCTCCCCAATTTTCTTAGGATAAAATTTAAAAAAGTTTTTGCCTTTACTCCAATCCACTGGCTTAGGAGAAGAACTACCATTGCTTTGAGTATTAGATGGTGAACCTTGTTTTGCTGCCGAGGAGGGCATTTCTCCGTTTGCCATTTTGTTTGCATCATTCAATGTAGGTGGAGCAAACTTGGTTTGGTCTCCGCTACCCAATGGTGGCAATGCTGGTAATGATAAAGACGGTGTACTCTTGTCTGTTGTAATAAAAGGGGTAAAGTCATGCGCCTTAATCTCAAAAGGAAACTCTATTACAGTAAATTCTTTTAGAGGCATCAAGAGCGTAATTTCACGAACAATCGGAAGCTCTTTTGCAAACAAACCGCCTGTTGGTATAAGTAATGCAACTGTTAAGCTACTGCATACAATTTGTGCCAAAGTCTTCAACATACAACACTCCATCTTCGTAAATTTTTAAATCAATAGAATAACTGCACTCTTTTCGAGGCATCTCTTTTGTTCCAACTTTTTGTGTGGCTACACCATTAAACACCACTCGAAACTTGCCTTTTTCTATTTCACTAGGCTCAGCAACATGCATCACTGTAAAATCTTGGGAAATTCTGTTTTGAATGGCACTTTTTATAAAGTCCTGAATCTCTTTGTCTTTTTTTAAAGCCTGAGATGGTCTCATCGTTTTTTGTAGAATTGCGAACTTTTCTCCAATATTGTCAACACTAAAATCAGAGATTTCCTCTGCCATAGCACGACCCCAGACTTCATAATAAGAGGCATCAGCCCAATTCAAACCTCTTCGGATTGTTAGGTCTTTTGATTGGTATATTTTTGATGGCATATCCAATCGAACACTCACTGTTTCTTTTAAATTTAAGTATCCAAAGACTAATGCTAAAATCACAAAGGTCTCAATTAAGATCATTTTCCACAGAATCTTATTAGTCTCGAACAAAGTCGCGTTAGCATCTTCATATTCTTTGCCTGCTTTAAATCCAAACATTTGTTTACCTCCTAATCTGCAAAAAATTTATCGTTTCCATTAGGGAAATACTTCCCTGTATCGTTTTCTTGTAGCTCTTTCCATTTTTTTGGATCGTGTTTTAATTCATAAAGTCCTATGTTGAAAAACAGATGTTTTAGAAATCCTTTTGATGAGTTCTTCTTGGCTTGGACATAAACATAAACAATACAAGTATCAATGATGAAGGAGCCTAAAACCAAAAAAGAAAGGGGTGCTCCTCCAAATGCGAGAATTGAATAACATATTACAAACACAAAAAATGTAATTGCCACAACATCCGCAGGAAACATCAAGATCATTCTGAAATCATTAAAATATCTTAGAAATTCAACTCTCTTTTTTTTCATCTTTTCCCCATTTAAAATATAAAAATAGAGGTGAAAACCACCTCTATCAAATTACCATCCACCACTTGATGGTGTAATATTTGTCGAATTAAAATTCGGTGCAATTTCTGGACTAATAGCGATAATGACGCACGCAATAACTCCAAAAATAAAGGGATACCAACTCTTCGTACCAAAACTAATCAGAACAGCAATAATTAATGTCCAGATAATAAGAACTGGAAACACATTTTCTTCCGCCTGATCTCTAAAAATGCCCTTCATAACTTCTAACGGATTGGCTGCATTGGCTGAATCAGGCAACACAACTAAACACATCACAAAAAGCATCAACATTGCAAATTGAACATTTTCTTTTTTTAAAAAAGATTGGCTCATTTGCACTAAATGACCGACAATTACATCGAAACTTTTTTTCATATATCTCCTTTAAATTAAACTTCTTGACTCCTCTTTAGTACCAACTATGGTGGTTGAAAAAGTTTGGATAACGGCATCATTAATCTTTGCCCCCTCTAATATTTTTTTTAATGATTTCAGCAGGTCTAAGATGTTCTTTATCAACGGCACGTTGCAATTTAAGACTTTCAGCCTTTGCCTTCTTAGACACCAAAACAACCATCAAGACATAAAAAATTGCCATTATTAAAAGACCATTTAATAGGTGTCCTAAAATAAAGTCCATTTTGTCGATAGGCAAACCTTCTATGGCTTTGAAGAAAACCCTCTTAAGCACTTTTTTTGATTCAATGAAAGTTAAAATGTACTTTTTTGCAGAAACCCAATCAAATAAACCCTGTGAAAGAAAAACACCAAAAAGAAGGGAAAAATAAATAAATTCAAACGTCACCCAACTTTTACGAACAATGTCTGCATACCTTTTGGTTTTTGAAGGTCCTAAAATGAATTTACGCATCCTAAAAATTATGTACCCCGCAAAAAAACTGTGGGAAAGCATCGCAAATAGCACAAGATAGGCTAATAGGATATTCTTAGTAAATAGCGAAATAACAACAAATGCAAATAGCCCTGCAACAAGTGATACCAAAGAAAAGCTGACGGTTTTTAAATTGCGAATACCAAGCCAACGAAAATCAAAGTCCGTTATAATGGAGTTGGTATCACTCACCAAATCAGCTTTAGAAGATGCTAAAAATTGTAGTTGTCGCTCCAGAGCTTGAACAGGCCAATGCAACATAAAATCTCTAAAAATAGAGTTACTCTGTGAAGAAGAGGAATCATTTCTACCCTCCCAGTGCTTGTGTGGGTCTTTTTGATTCGTTTCATAATTTTTATATGGACTACCACTATGGTTGTGGGCTGGAAGATTTTGTTGCTGATGAGCAACATTATTTGCCCCATTCCCCCACGCCCCAAAAGGGCCATTATCATTCTGCATTAACACTTCTCCTTTTTTCGATATGCTGACGCTTCTCTTTCACAAATTTTTTACATGTAAGTTCTAGTTCATTCGAAAATTCTTTAACCATCAATAAAACTTTGTTTCTCGCATTAATGTAGTTTTCAGCACTAATTTCTTTATCTTCAAATTTTTTATTTAACTTTTCCATTGTCGTTTCGAGATAAATGGTCGTTGTAAACAACAGATTTGATTCGGGATTAATTAGATGCTTCATGCAACCACCCCATATGCTTTAAGAAGCAAAAATACGAAATAACTATTAATGGGGATTAGAAAAAAAATAATAAAAAAGTGCTCAACAAGACTAAAAGTGTCAAACCGTAAGAAAGAGGGGAGTATTGCAATTCTAGTGTTTGGAAATAATGGGAAAAAGAACCCCTTAATCCCACCATTGGTTAGCATATCCCCAATATCGTGGTTAATCATTCCAAAAGCAATAGCGTAAATAAGTAGCTGTGATAGTGATGATTGTTCCATCATAAAAAATGCAAAAGTAAAAAGCACCAATGGAAGAAGTAAATAATGAGTAAAGGTTCGATGTTTAACAAAAGCTGAAAATACAACACTGAACATTTTAAATTTTTGCCCTATGTAGCTGTTATCTTCATCAATATCTGGCAAAAGCGTTCCAAACATTATCCCCACACCAAGCGTAAGTAATACCATAGGAGAAGAGGGGAGAGAATATCCTAAATGATTAGCGATAAGCACTCCACCCAATGTAAGGCTGGATGAGAGAAGAACATGCCCTTTAGCTGTCATCTTCGACTCTTTATGAATTTTTTTTCAAGTACACGAGCAGCAACATCTGCCATAACAACCAAAGGAAGATAAATTGTTGTCTGTTTATTTTTATCTTCGTTGTGGTAGTTAAAAAGACTCACAAAAATATTGTCTTTAATTTCTTGTGATACATCGAAATCATTTAAAAGTTCTTCAGCAAATTTTGCACTTATTTTTTCATGAGCTTCGTTCTTCTCCCCATATGCGCTCTGAATGACGGGAGCTTTGCCAAAGTCATGCAGTAGAGCAATAACTAAAACAATGTCCTTAACTATTCGGGGTTCATCCTTGCATGTCTCAATGGAACAAATTGCACAATTCATTGTGTGGTTAAATAAATTTATTCTTGCAAGAATTTCATAATCAGTAGTAGTGAAGTGATCACCGTAAAGTTTAGCATTGCGAGGCACACTGCTAATTTCTTTAAATTTGTATTCATGCATCAATTCACATATTCTAGTTGCAACATCTAAAAGTTCTTTGTTCTGAACCCTAGAAAGGACATACACTTGGGATGGTTCTAAGATAGTATTGCTTTCGTATTCTGGAGCAGTTTCTAGCACGAGGGGCGAATGTTCCTTTTCTAGTGCTTTATTTTGCTTATTGATAGCATTGAAAATTTCTGCCGTTGAGGCAAGTCCAGAATAAAACTCAACCAAATCTCTTTTGACAAGCATTAAATTTCTTTCGTTACAAATTCAATATGGCGTAATGGATAAGAAACAATTAATCCAGAGTGTGTGCATAGCTCGAAAACATGCTCTTTAATCTCACAACTAGCGATTGAAGACAAGTCCAATTCAAGAGCTTTTTCATATCTCCTGTACAAGATGGATGCCAAATTTCCCATATCAATAGACATGTGTTTTCCTTTTTGAGATAGATTTAATCCGTTTAAGGTTTAGTAGTGTTTTTGATAAAAATGTATGATTTTTTACAGTAACGAAGGAGTGTGCTTTGGTGTTTTTAGTGTTTTTTTGCTCAGTTTGTGAAAATTTTAGTTTTCAATAATTAATAATATCCTTTAACTATTTTCTATGACGCATCAATGTTTCAACAGCACACTCAATTCTTTGAGGTAAATCTTT
>SAAW01000118.1 GCA_009929275.1 Clostridia bacterium | reverse complement strand
GGGGATATATGCCTAAAAAGCTAGAGACATTTTGTCTTTTTTGCGGATCTCAATTCGGAGATTTTAATGAACTGCCACAAGATTTGGAAAATTTTTCTTTTCAATTATCAGAACAAGGATATTCCATTATTTTTGGTGCGGGTCAAAAAGGTTTGATGGGACAAATCTATAAAGGTGCTAAACATTCCCAAAAAAGCAATTTAACAGGCATCCCTTTCTTTTCTTTTTTACATGAAATTAAAAGTTTAAAAAAATTCACAAAACTTTTTCTTGCAAAATCTTTGGGGAGGCGAAAGGATTTGTTCGCAAAAAAATCAGATGTTTTTGTCGTTTTCCCCGGTGCTTTAGGAACATTTGATGAATTTTTTCATGTCGCCGTGCTTAATGCCTATGAGATGATGGATAAACCTATTATTTTGGTCAATGTTGATGGTTATTTTAATTTGTTAGAAAAATTGCTCTTTGAACCGGTTCAACACAATTTTATAACGCCAGAAAGATACAAAAATTTTTATATCGTTCCTTCCGTAAAAGACATTCTTCCGTGTTATTTAAATCGGCTAAAAAAATTTAATATATTAGAAAGATATAACAATAAAAAAGGCTCTTAAAAAAAAGAGCCTTTCTTTTGATACCAAGTATAGAGATTAGAATCCCATACCGCCCATGCCACCCATACCTGCGCCGGCCGGAGCGCCACCTTTGTGGCAACAATCATCTTCTGGCTTGTCCGCAATCATTGATTCTGTCGTAATCAACAAACCGCCAACGGAAGAAGCCCCTTCCAACGCTGTACGAACAACTTTAGTCGGGTCAATAATTCCTGCATCAAACATATTAGTATATTTGCCCGTTTGAGCATCATACCCGAAAGATGTATCTGCTTTATCAAGCAATTTGCCAACAACAACAGCTCCATCTTCGGCAGAATTTTCAACAATCTGGCGGATAGGCGCTTGCAAAGCGCGACGAATAATATCAATGCCGACGCGTTGATCGTCATTTTCCGGATTTAATTTTTCCAAAACTTTCGTCGCATAAAGCAAAGCAACGCCACCACCTGCAACAATGCCTCCTTTTACTGCCGCACGTGTTGCATGCAATGCATCATC
>SAAW01000117.1 GCA_009929275.1 Clostridia bacterium | reverse complement strand
TAAAGAAAATTATTTTGAATCATTGAAAGAAAAAGTGAAGATTGATTTGCAGTGCCTTGATGTAGTTCGGAATATTATTAAACGAAATATTGAAAATACAAAAGATTTTTTTAGGTTAGCATTTTTATGTGAGCAGGAAGAGCCGTCATTTGAAAAAAAGATCATCAGGTTTTTATCATTTGTGATTCAGCATGAATCTGTTTACCTAAGTGAAGGAGAAAAAAGATTGTATGTCCATGTGGATAGCATGATCATGTCTTTTGCGCGAACAATGATGCCTGAATGCAGAAACGATTTTTTAGAAACAATTTACAACGAAAATGGTTCGTTAAGCTATCGGTCTTTAGCAGCATTCTTAGAGCAATTTTCAAGAAGAATAAATTACACATATGAAAAATCATTTGTGATGTGGTGGCAACCACAGCAACTAGATTTTAGATCCTGCTTTTTTCCTAGAGCCATTAAACAACAATCGAAAGTTGTAAAAGGCGAATTCATCGTTTTAAATTTTAGTGACGCAATGTTTGCAAATATCATCCAAGGCTTAGATATTTCCAGTTTTGAAAACGCTACCGCCATTGGAAACTCTGCTGCTGAGTTTGAAGCGATTAACGGAACCAAACTAAAAATTAAAACCATGCAGGAGATAAACAATGTCATTTAAACTCATCATCGTTGAATCTCCAGAGAAAGCAAAACTCATAGGAACATTTTTAGATTCGTCTTGGAAAACTATAGCGAGTAAGGGAAGCATTGTTGATTTACCTCCAAAAGAATATGGCCTCTCAAAAGTGGACAACAAATTTCACGCCGTATATGTTCTAAATGAAAACTCAAAAAAAATCATTGCAGAAATTAAAGAGCTTGCAAGTCAAGCATCAGAAATCTATATTGCAACGGACGCAGATAGAGAGGGAGAGAAGATTGCTCAAGACATAGTGAACGAAAAGCAAGACGGTTTATTGACAGAATCATAGGCTATCCTGGTTCCGAAGCAATCAAAAATGCTTTGAATGCAAGCCCACTTATGGTAGAATTAGTGTCAACAAAAACAAAAAAGCCTTTTTCTGCTTTTTACTCATCGAACAGTCAAAACCTCCTTATTGGAATCTATCG
>SAAW01000116.1 GCA_009929275.1 Clostridia bacterium | reverse complement strand
GTTCCCCTTTTCTCCAACCTTGGCTCAAGAAAACACAATAAAAACAATTTTGGAAGATTTAAAAAAAGACAAACCAATGTCTCGTCTAGTAGAAGGAGATGTGGGTAGCGGAAAAACTTTTGTTGCCGCAACAATTGCGTATGCTGTTATAAAAAACCATCCAGTTGGTCTTGATTTTGGAAATGTTCAAGTCGCTTATATGGCCCCAACTGAAGTTTTAGCCACTCAGCTTTTTGAAAATTTTATAAATTATTTTGACCATACTGGAATTTCTATTGGGTTAATGACTTCGTCTGGCTGTCGAAAATTCCCTAGCAAAAGTGCAGGTTGGGAAAACGGCAAACAAATCAGAACCTGGACTACTATATCGAGAAATCAATTATTAAAATGGGTAAAAAACGGGGAGATTCCTATCGTTATTGGAACTCATTCTCTGATCTCTAAATCTGTGGATTTTGAAGATTTAGGACTAGTTATTATTGACGAGCAACATCGTTTTGGGACAAATCAAAGAATGAAATTAGCTAAAAAAGAAGGTCATTCACCTCACTATCTTTCAATGACAGCCACTCCTATCCCCCGAACTTTAGCTCTAACCATTTATGGAGACCTAGATTTATCTATCATAGACGAAATGCCGGCAGGAAGAAAAAAAGTTATTACTGAAATCGTCTCTGAAAATAAGAGAGAATTAGCCTACGATAAAATCCGAGAAGAATTAAGGGTCGGACGACAACTTTATGTAATTTGTCCAAAAATAGACGAGCAAGACAGTGAAGAAAAAATAAAACTGGATGTAAAATCTGTGACAAGTGAAGCAAAAAGGCTAAAGAAAGATGTTTTTCCTGAATACGAAATTTCTATCATGCACAGCAAAATGAGCAAACAAAAAAAAGAACAGGTTATGGAGGACTTTAAGAGTCACAAAGTCGATATTCTTGTTTCTACTTCTGTGATAGAAGTTGGAGTCAATGTTCCAAATGCAACTGTCATCATCATTGAAGGAGCAGAAAGATTTGGACTTGCACAACTTCACCAACTAAGAGGACGGGTTATTCGCTCGACTTATCAATCTTTCTGTTATTTGTTTGCTAACGCAAAAGTAGAAAAAACGATGGACAG
>SAAW01000115.1 GCA_009929275.1 Clostridia bacterium | reverse complement strand
TTATCTTTTCGTTGAAGTGCTGACTCGTTCCAAAGTGGTTCCGGTCCAGCATCTTCGGTTTTTGGTTTGTAAAATGACTTTTCTGCAACTGTGCGCCTTTGGTAATATGTGAGTGAAGAATTATAAGGAATAACAACTGCCTTTTCTTTTACATCATATCCTAGAAAGAAGTTTTTAATTGTTGCTTTGCTTAACCCACGCTTGTCAAAATAATCTGTTTTATCAACATCATTGATGCAATTTTTAATATATGACTTAATTATCATAGTTGGATGTTTTGAAATCAAATTATCTATATCAATATTTAAATTGAAGTCTGTGGCAATGATTTTTGCGGCTTCAAAATTGTCAACACTTTTCAACTTTGCCACCAACTTAATTCCATCGCCCGCAAAGTCGCATCCGACACTAAAACACTTGAACATATTGTTCTTAACATCAACACTTAAAGAAGGAGTCTTATCATGATGTAATGGGCAAGATATTTTGTTGTTTCGATTGACTGGCCCAATGTAGCGTTCTACAATTTCCTTAATTCCAACTTTTGATTTTATGGTTTCAAATATGTCCATTCTTACTCCTTTTTATAAAGTAAATTTTATTCTTCACTCTCATAACTTTCTTGTAGTTTTAAATCAATTGCTTTGACTTGTTCGGTTAAACTGTCAATTGATTTTTGTTCTTCTGCTGTTAAATTTCTTTCAGTTGCAAGCACAACTTTGCTATAAGCAAGCCCGCCATTGTTTTGTGTTTTTTTCAAACTGAACTTTGTCACAACTTGATTTGACTTTTTGCTTTTCGAAACTAAGTGCATGATATATTTGCTAAAATCTGCAATACTTCCCGTTGGCAATGTTAGAATTACTGGCAATGCTTCACCTTGACGGATTATGTAAATTCTGCGTTTTGTTTTGCAGGCTTTTCCACCGTTTTCACCCGTGCCAAATTTATTTAGGGGACAATCTTTACAAGATCTAAATTCGCCAGTTTCTCTTTCAAGTCCATTTATGCCATCGCTTGAAAAGCAGTCTGGAGCTTCGTTTCCGCCGGTGTATTTTTCTTTGTAGTATGAAAGTATGGGGTGATGTCGCAAAATAACTGCTGAAAATTCTTTTTGCAAGTCTGGTTCATCTAAATTTTCGCTTGGAACTTCAAAGG
>SAAW01000114.1 GCA_009929275.1 Clostridia bacterium | reverse complement strand
TTCTGCTTACGTACACTCTCATTCTATCTTGCTGATTTTGTATTCAGGTACTTAAACAGCATGATGGGGAGTAATGTTCACGCAGAAAAATAAGTCAGCTCTCCTTGTCTGTTATTACGTTATACTCACATGTTTTGAAAACCATACATGTTGCCCTTACTCCTTTATACGACTCTCCTCCTAGAGAAAAAAAAGTGTGGTTTACCATCACTTACCCTCACTAACCGACTTGAATCCCCTTTCTAATAGGCTATACAGAAGAGTGATAGTAAAAAATGTCTACCACTAAAACGACCGTTTTACCCTCACTATCTATCACTTTTAACTAAGACTATAGATTCATTAACTCCAATTTAACTAAAAATCCGACGATGTTTGAGCGATTTTGAATGCTTTTTGATGAAAAACGGCCAAAAACGACTTCGTAATTCGTCGAAAATACCTTGTTGTGCATGGATAAACCCCTTTTTCGGCTTCAACGCCCTTCAGTCAATTTGAGATTGAAATGCCTCTTTTTAGTTTATTTTTGTGCTTTTATTTTATTTGTATTGACTGTATTTAGATTTGGAGAATGGCTACTGTTTATGCAGCAACCTTTTTGCACCGATGCTTTGATGGACTTTTTTGGGTGGTATTGGTATGTTTATATAGAGATTTTCTTTTATTCTATTGATTAAATATATTACTGCATTTCGGAATGGTTCTTTGTTTTTGAGTTTGATTCTTGCTTTTTTATGCGTACTTCTTTTGTGTTTGAAAAATAGTTATTATGTATGGTTTTCCTGTTGGTTGTTTTGATGTAATTGTAAACCAACAATTTATAATTGTTGGCCTGCGATTTTAAAAAGTTGGCGTAGAATTTTGAAAAGTTGGTGTAGAATGTATTTTATCGGCCGAACTTCGAATTTTATAAATTAATGTTTTTCATATATACAACAAAAGGCGAGAATTGCTTCCCACCTTTAATGTTTTCACAACGGAATAATCCTTATTGTGATTTGCTTCAAAATTGTATTGCAAAACTATGAATTATTTTTTAGTAAACAAGTGATTTCTGTAGAAAAATATATATTTTTGGAAAAAATGTATTTTGAATCAAATATTATGAAGAAAATATTAGGATTAGATTTAGGGACTAACAGTATAGGTTGGGCGCTTGTAAACG
>SAAW01000113.1 GCA_009929275.1 Clostridia bacterium | reverse complement strand
GTACAACACAGTCAAAAACAACCCTTACGAACTCATCGAAATTTTAAAAGAGTTTCAGAACAAACACTCTCATGATTTTTATTATGAAGTGCGTTCTATGGATAGAGAGGATTCTTTCACTTCCCTACCCAATACAATGCGTGCCGCACGATTTATCTACCTTAACAAAACATGCTTTAATGGACTTTATAGGGTGAATAACAAAGGCTTTTACAATGTTCCCATGGGCAGATACAAAAATCCCGCCATTTGCGATACAAGCTTAATTCTTTCTGCAAGTCGTGCTTTGCAAGAGGCAGAAATCTTACATGTGGACTTTGCAAAAGTGCTAGATTTTGCCAAAAAAGGCGACTTTGTTTACTTCGATCCGCCTTACTATCCGCTCACACCAACATCAAGCTTCACTTCGTACAATCGAGATATTTTTTTAGATGATGAGCAAAAGAGACTTTTTGATGTCTTTGAAAAACTAGCCAAACAAGGTTTACATGTAAACGCTTTTTTAAGGTCTTTGGTAGAAGTTTTTGAGAGAGGAAGTAAAGAGTCATAGCTTTTATAATCGCACCATGACTTAGTCCGCTTAGCTCTATTTTTTCGTTTCATTTTAAAAAAACGATGGGTAGATGTGATTATGAAAGTGAAATATTTAAGTAAAAAAATATAGTCGCTTTGCTACTATCAATTTTCAAACCTAAATTATAGAGGCACACACATTAAATGGATTTGCAGTTTGATACTTCATTGATTCAAAAGTATAAAAGCTCTTCACAAATTGCAAGAATTTTAACGGAAAATTGGGTAGGAAAAAATATTTTTTGTCCAAACTGCGGAAATATTTTGAGTGACTATGAAAATAACAAACCTGTTGCTGATTTTTATTGCTCTACATGTAAAGAAGATTACGAACTAAAAAGTAAAAAAGATTCGATGGGGTCTAAAATCGTCGATGGTGCTTATGCAACAATGATTGAGCGACTTCAAAGCCATCAAAATCCAAATTTCTTCTTTTTAAATTATGACCTCAAAACCTTTAAAGTTGCAAATTTTATTGTTATCCCAAAACATTTTTTTACTTCAGACATCATCGAAAAACGCAAGCCACTTTCATTAACAGCTAAACGAGCTGGATGGGTTGGATGCAATATGTTGATAAATACACTACCCAATAG
>SAAW01000030.1 GCA_009929275.1 Clostridia bacterium | reverse complement strand
AAAACTGAAAGACAGAGATTTATTCGCTGAAAAGTCTTTGACGAACTGTCCGCTATTCGACATAGACAGACTTTTCGGGTTTTGCAGACTTTTGACTTCGGACAACTTTACCGGGCGGACAATTCCTCGCAGACTTTAAAGGGAAAGATTTTGACTTTTAGCTTTATGACTGCGACAACTAAGGACCGAAAGTTTTGAGAAGTACGAAACGGCTGACATAAAACAGATTCTAACTTTTAGACTTTTCTCATTTGCGAGCAAAAAGTGCATTTAGATAGCGAGAAAAGAAATAGAAAACTTGGCTTGCGGGCTGAAAGTGAAGCTAACATCTTATTTACGAACTGAAAACTGGCTGACTGAAAACTAGTTCTGACTTTCAGACTTTTCTCATTTGCGGGCATAAAGTGCATTTAGATAGCGAGAACAGAAATTTAAATCTTAGTTTACGGGCGGAAGTGAAACTAACAACATTTGTACGAACAGAAAACTATCAGACTGAAAACTACTTTTAGACTGAAAATTTCACAGAAAAGTGTTGACAAACATAATTTCGAATGACAGAAATCTTAAAATTATTGCGTTAATTTACAGACTTTTTGTTTCGTGACATGAGAGAAAAAAAAGACTTGTCATTTTCGGTCAGACTTTGTTCGTTAGCGCGCTGAAAGTGCATTTAGATACGGAATTGAAAATCGGTTTGCGAGAGAAAACTCTTTTATACGGCAGAAGCGAAAACGACTGAAAAACAAAATACTACGAACACCTAACACACGCCTATGTGCTTTGGGCGGCTAATGTGCTTTTGGCAGTCTTTGCGCCCGCATTTCCTTTGTCGCTGGGGCGACAGGAAATTCGCCCGCAGCCCGCCCAAGCCCATAGCCTCGGTCGTTATGCGGCATAGTAAAAAAACAAAAGACAGACTCGTTGGTTGAAAAATCGTTGATGAACTGTCCGTTGTTTCTCTACTTTTGGACTATTCTATAATGACAGAATTTGCTAACTTTCGGGGTTTTGATCGGCGGACAATTCCTCGTAGATTTTAAAGAAAAGATTTTGACTTTTAGCTTCTCGACTGTGACGCACGACAACGAAAATTTGTGGAATTTCGGTTTGACAAAATTAAACAAACATGAATTTATAAAAAAAAACTAAGAAATAATAACATAGAAATTGTATGGAAAACATAGATTTAAAAATTAAATGCGACGAAATTTCAAAACGAATTGAACAAATTGGAATTGACAATAACAGTCATTATGTTATCGATGGTATAATTGATATTGAAAAATACTTATGTGCAAAATATCGTGTACTATGGGTGTTGAAAGAAGCTAGTTCGAAAGATTCATGGAGTTATCCAGTTAAATTTAAAGATATTGCATGGTTAAAAGAAAAAGGTAAAAGTGTTCTTACTCTTAAAAGAGTAATTTATACTACTTATGGTATTCTGAGAAGTTGTGAGTGGCATGAAATTCCAGATGCAAATAACGAAAAATCTTTTGAGCCATTACAAGAAATTGCAATAATCAATATCAAAAAAATCCCAGGAGGCAGCATTTCTGAAAATAATGAAATACAACAGGCCTATTACGACAATCAAGAATTGCTAAAACAACAAATTGAAACATATAATCCCAATGTTGTAATTTTTGGAAACACATTGCAGTATTTTTATAAATCTGATTTTGACGGATTAGAAACAGCCGAAAAACAAAATACGGAATATGGAAATGCTTTTTACGATACAGGCGACAAATTATACATTCATACTTGGCACCCAGCCGTTCGAGGAGCAGGATTTAGTGACAAAGAATATGTTATGGATATTGTGGATATTGTACGAAATTGGAAAAGTAAGTAAAACTATAGTTTGAGAGAGTCTTTAAATTCAATCAATTGAAAAGGAATCAACTTATCTAATAAAAATACAATAATGAATAATGAGATAGAATGGCTTTACGAAAAAAAGACACTGAACATTTTTGTTATTGGTGTTGGTAAAGGTGGAATAGAAGCTGTAAACATGATGCATGAGAAAGGTATCGCACATGCTAAATATCTAATTTGTGATACAGATGATACTCTTTTAAGAGAATCTCGGGCAAATCACAAAATACATATTAAAAACACACACTCACTTTCTGAAGACAACAAAATTCAACTAAAAGAATACACTCAATTAGCAACTATACTATTAGTGTTTGCCGGAATGGGTGGCGATATTGGTGAAAATTTATTGCCTGAAATTATAGAAACGATAAATAAGCAGAATATCTTTACTATTTGTATCTTAACTATTCCTTATACTTTTGAAGGTGTTGCTAAAATTGAAAAAGCAAAAAAAGGTATAGAACAAATCAAGTGTTTGAATAATGCTGTTATTGAGCTCAATAGTCAATTAATACTACAACAATATCCAGAAACGAAGCCATTTGATGCATACGATAAATTGCATAATATTCAGTTTGATTTGCTGACGGACATTGAAAAATCATTGCCATGGCATAGTTATATTAGTACTGATTTTAGTGATTTCTTTACTAATCTTAAATATCTGAGACAGTTAGTTATAGGTAGTGGAATTTCAGAAGGAGAAAATAGAATTAAACAGGCAATTGACATTGCCTGTAAATTCCCTTTATTTGACAAAATAGATTTGGCAACTATAGATAACTTTTATATCATGATACATTGTTCTCAAGACTATCAACTTAGAATGGAAGAAATTGAACAAATACATTTATTTGTAGATAGTTTAAGACCCAATATCATATTAACTTGGAGTGCTTGTTTTGATAACAATTTAGACGAGAAAGTAGAGGTTGTCGTAATTGCGGGAGCGAAACAATAACATAAATAAAATGAGCAATTTAGCATTGTGACTTTTTTACTATTAATTTGCGACAGTTTTTGTGCGGTTCGACTTTAAGACAAGAAATTGATTTTAGCTTTTCGACAGTTCTACTCGTTTTCAAGCTGAAAATGTATTTTGAGAGTTGAGACAGTGGTTTGCGAAATCATTTACATTTAAACGGCTGAAAATTAAACAATAAAACGACAAAACTACGACCGCATAACACACGCCTATGGTCACAGGCTGGCTGACGTGCACTTTGCGGGTTTTGCGCCCGCATTCACTTTGTCGCTGTGCGACAGCGAATACGCCCGCAAACCGCCCGTGCCCATAGCCTCGGTCGTTAGTGGCAAGTGTAAAAAAATAAAGACGAAGTGAATCAGCATTTTATCAATAATAATTAAAAACTGAAAATTATGAATTTATCAAAAAAACAAAAATCCTTACTTAGAATTGGAATTTACTTTTTCTTTATTTGCTTTACAAATCTTATTTCGGCACAAAAACTGCTTACATATTCCGACTCAGAAACGACTTACACTTTCTACAAAGACTCTTTAAACAATGAAATTAAACATGGAGCATTTAGTACAAAATATGGTAAGTTTGGAGACAAAACTGATATTATAACTGAAAAAGGTAATTATATCAATGGTCAAAAAGATGGATTATGGTTAAGTAGAGAGGATTTCAGAATTGTAACTGGTGACATTACAAGGATTGGTTATGAAAAAAACACAGCAACATATCTCAATGGGAAATTAAATGGACCTTGGTTTTATAAAGTTAGTACGACTGGTGTTTTTTCTGAAGTTGATTACATATCGAAAAAAAGAAAAGTAATTGAAAGGATGAAAGAAAATCTTTTACTCAAGATGAATTTTAAAAATGGACAAATTTGTGGATATTTTGAATTAAATGATAGCAGCTATAACACTTATGAAAGTCTACATAGTCCGTTAAAATTTTATGGTAAAGGTATTTTGTCAACATTTGAAGGAAAAATAACAGGTCAATTTAATGAAAGTGGATATATGGACGGAAAATGGGTAATGGAAAATGGTAAATTTACAGCATATTTTCAAAATGGAACACTCATTAATCAATTTGACTTTACTTTAACAAATAAAGGTAAATATGTTGACAAAGAACAAGATGAAGAATTAGTTACATACAGAAAAAAATATGCAAATCAGGAAATTTCAAATGATGATTTGAAACAAAAAGGATTTGAAATTGAAACAGTACTTCTTTTTGAACGATGTAGCTATACTTATTTGGGTGGTCGTTTTGATTTTTATTTGGACTGTAATACAGAAAACTACGGTAAATATGTTTTAATAACTAGAACTAAGTAAAAAATCTCTGAAAAATCATGAAGACAAAAGAAATTATTGAAAATCAAATAAATGAAATTTGGAATGATTATTCATTCTTGCCTTTTTGTAGATATTCACCTTTAGCAGTTTCTGAAATACCTGAAACAGGGATTATATTTATCGGTTTGAATCCTTCTTTAGATGAAAAAAACAAAATTGAACTTGAAAGTAACCCTGACAAATCATTAAAATACTACGATTTAGATGGTGAACATAAATATTTTAAGAAATTCCCTGTAATTGCAGATTGCGTAAACTTACCTTGGGGTCATTTAGATTTACTTTACTTTAGAGAGACAAATCAAGATTCTATAAATAAAAACCTATTTAATCAGTCAGGTATAAGCTTTATTTATAAACAACTTATGGTTACAAAAGTCCTTCTTGATAAACTATTGATGGACAATAAACCTAAAATCTTTGTAGTTAACAATACGCTTGCAAGAGAGTTTTTAGGAAAAGATAGACCTCAATCATACAACGATGACCAACCTCATTGGATGAATTATCGCTTTGAATGGAATGACGAGTTAGGGACATATTTTTGTAATGGACACCCATTCTTTTTTACAAGTATGTTGACTGGGCAACGGGCTTTAGACAATGGTTCCTTCGAAAGACTTAAATGGCACATAAGAATGGTGAAAGAAAAATTAAACAAAGAATAAATCGACTCGACAAAACACCAGCCACTAACACACGCCTATGTTCACAGGCTGGCTGACGTGCACTCAGCGGGTTTTGCGCCCGCATTCACTTTGTCGCTGTGCGACAGCGAATACGCCCGCAACCCGCCCGTGCCCATAGCCTCGGTCGTTAGTGGCAATAGCAGGAATGAAAAGACGTTCCTCTTTATTAGGACAAAATCTTTGACGAACTGACCGCTGCCGTAGCCTGAATATCCAGCGTAAAAATTTGGCGACTTTGCGCCCACTGGCTGAATTTGCTTTGCGGACAATTCCTCGCAGATTTTTATGGAAGAAAATACAGACGGAAAAGCGACTTGTGATTCATGTTATGACCATAACGACCGAAAACATTAAGAAAATGAAGCGTTTTCGGCTTGTCGACTAAAAAAAAAACAGAAACAAACTTACGACTTGAGAATTTTGGCTCGAAAGTGTTGTAAAATTTAAAACTATGAATAAAACTAGTTTAATATCCATTTTACTAATTCTTATAGTCAATTGTTCGTGTGATAGAACTGGTGTTGCTGAGTATACTTATGAAGAAAAGTTAATAAATCAAACTAACAAAGAATTATTTATGACTTCTTATTTTGACGTAAAAAATGATAGTGCATATTGTCATGGGAATGATAGTATCTCTCTTATATTTATAAATAAAGTGAATTGGAGTATGCCGTTTATCGGTCCATATGAAATTGACGAAGGGGAATATCCTCAACCAATCAATAGCTTTATTTACAATTTATCTGACACAACTGTATTTAACGGTGAAAATTTATCTGAAGCTGAAAAAACACTGATTATCTATAAATTCAGTTTAGCTCCCAGAAAAATAATACATACACAATATATTACTAATGATTTTCTTACGTTATTTGAAAAGGAATATTCCATGCTTGACAAGTTTGAGGAGTATTACAAAAATTAAATCTGAAAAGACATACTAAGATTACACGTTACGACAGTTTTCCTGAATTAACGTGCTTTCTATATTTCGACAACTGAAATTTAAGAAAATATATTAACTTTACGACAACTTTGTTGGTCGAAAAGAAAGAAACAAAAATAATAGCTGACGTTGCAAAAACCTGTATTTTAGCATGAAAGCAGACGACGAAAAACAAACTAACTGACAAAGCTACTAGCCACTAACACCCGCCTATGTGCATTGGCTGGTTGACGTGCATTTAGCAGGTTTTGCTCCCGCACTCACTTTGTCGCATGGGCGACAGTGAAGCTCCCGCAAACCGCCAAATGCCCATAGCCTCGGTCGTTAGGTGTCATAGTGAAAAACTGAAAGACAGAGATTTATTCGCTGAAAAGTCTTTGACGAACTGTCCG
>SAAW01000112.1 GCA_009929275.1 Clostridia bacterium | reverse complement strand
TTCTATTTGTTCATCAAGTGCTAATCCTTGATTGAGCAATCTTACGAGTTCAGGTTTTTCTTTTTCCCAATTATTTAAAGTATTTCTACTCACGTTGAGTATTTTTGCAAGTTCTTGCTTGTTCATATATTCCCCAAAAATAGGTATTTTTGCACAACTATTTTACAATTAATTAAATATTAAGTTGTTTTTGCTTAACATTTTTACATTGATTTGCACAACTATTGTGCATTTTAGTTGTAATTGGTTAAAGAAATTCGTTACTAATTTATCCTTTTGTTTCCGATGATTTAACCGAACCCAAATTATACCATTTTTGAATATAGGAGGTTTTTGATATGTTAGACACCGTTCAAGCTCTTGAAGCACAAAAAACACTTTTAGATATTCAAGTCACTGCTCAATTTTCCTCTAAAAATATTCAAGAAAAATTTATCTTAGATAACGTCGTTGTTGATTTGTACTCTCTCATTGAAAAACTTCATCTAATCATTGGAGTACCTGAAGAGATAATCACTCCCAAATCATGAGTATAAACTGATTTTGTAGGGTGTGCCTAACCGAACACACCTTACATAAAAAACACGGTGAGGAGAAAACTATGTCTAAAGCTATTTCACAATTTGTTGAGTCTTTTGAGGCTTTAACCTTTAACTTTGAAAATCAAAGAAAACGCATTTCGCTTGTTGGTTTTATGCCACAACAGGCTAATACAAATTCCCAAAAAGATGAAAACGGTGTTGAACAGTCTTGGTTTCAACTTGTTGGAATTTATGAAGCTTCTTATAATCGCTCTGATGAAAACGGAGAAGTGCATAACGATAATGCCTCTATCAAAACACTTGTCGTTAAGTTTAAAGGTTCACATCTTAAAAAATTCTCCATTTCCACGACCCAATTCAAAGAGTTCTTAGATAAAGAGTTTGTCGGTAAAAAAATGCTCGTACTTCCATGCTCTGAAGAAAAAGTATCTAAAAAGAAAGTCGGTGATAACTACTTGCCTATTCCAAATCAAACCGAAGTTAGCGTACTTGAAGATTTTGATTTGCGTAAGTTTATGGGGCTTCCTGATATTTCAGCTCTTGAAAATAAAAAGCCTGAATCAAAATAAATCTTGCTCAAAAGGCACTTTGTGCCTTTGATGGAGGGTTTAAATACTCTACCTCACATTTCGGAGGATACTATGTTTAG
>SAAW01000029.1 GCA_009929275.1 Clostridia bacterium | reverse complement strand
CTTATCAGTTTCTACGCCATCAACGATCCAAATGGCACCGCTTCCCGGAAGTCTACTTAACTCATGCTTCAGGGGCATTTTATTATTTAATTCGTTTCTCCCTACTTTATAACTAAACATTCCCTGCCGGATCTTATCCTCTTTCGCCTCCTCCATCTTCTTTCCTTTAATCTCGACATCCGGCAGATTGATCGTCCACATACTCTTCTCAAACTTTCTATGTTGTCCGGCCTGTTTTATGTACGAAAGAGGCAAGGCTGACGAATGAGAGACCGGCGACAAAGGAATAACATTCAACTGCGCATGATTGTCGGTTGAATCAATCTTCACATCCAGAAACGTACGGTTGTTCCGAACAGATGCAGATTGTGGGGTTATACGAGCAAATTGGGCTGGTTTTCGACTCCATCCGTGCATTATTATTTGGTCAGCCCCTTTCGGGTAATTCGATAAAATTCTACTCTCCGGAACATAAACAATATTTCGAGGCAAAAGACATTCAACTGAAGATAAAGAAAGAGCCTGACAACCCCGGCAAGCTCCGCCTAAATCTCAATGGGCAGAATATCATCGACTGGTTTAAACAGAAATTCAAAGAACAGAAACAGACCACGAACTACTATAAAAGACCCAGTATTAAGTCCGAAGAGGGTGAAAGCAAAGGTTTTAAGCTATAATAAGAGCTTTCTCCTAAATATTTACTAAATTTGTCCGTGCATAGATTACCCTTTTTCACATATTGTGCATTTGGAATAATTATCATCAATTTGTAAATTATTATACAACTGCAAGACATCTGTAGTATGAACAATAAACAAAAAGAGAGATGACATTAAAAGATTTTTTTTCAAAATCTACTTTGACTTCAGGACAAACTTCTCTTCTTGACAAGTTGGAGAACTTTCTTTCCGACAATTCAACTTGTTTTTTGCTAAAAGGTTATGCTGGGACAGGAAAAACCTTTATGATGAAAGGGCTTATTGATTTTTTGACTGAAAGTAAAAGAAGTTTTAGGATAGCCGCACCGACAGGACGAGCAGCAAAAGTTATTTCGCAAAAGACAAAACACAAGGCTTGCACTATTCACAAAGCAATTTATTCAAGCAAAGAACTCAAAGAGTTTAAAATCAAAGACGAAGACGGAACAGAAACTTTCAAATTTTACTTTGAAGTCAAAATAAATGACGACCCAAACAACACCGTTTACATTATTGACGAATCATCAATGATTTCAAATGTTTATTCGGAAGGCGAATTTTTTAGATTTGGTTCGGGGTTTTTGCTTAAAGACCTTATCAAACATATCAACTTTGACAACAACGACCACAACAAAAAAATAATTTTCATTGGCGACAACGCACAGTTGCCACCTGTAAATATGAATTTTTCGCCAGCACTTGACGGAAAATACTTACAAGAAAATTGCGGAATTGTTTCAAACGAATTTGAATTGACCGAAGTTGTAAGACAAAAAGCAGGAAGCGGAATACTTCACAACGCAACAAAAATTCGTCAATCTTTAAAAGAAAACATTTTCAATAAACTCGACATTGAAACAGATTTTAAAGACATCAACAAAACCAAATATGAAGAGTTATTGCCGAAATATTTACAAGCCTGTAACAACACAATCGACGAAGAAACTGTAATTATTGCGTACTCAAATTCAGCCGTAAAAGGTTACAATGATTTTGTTAGAAATCATTTTTTCCCAAATCAAAAAATAATTACAGTTGGCGACAAAGTAATTTTATTGAGCAATAACTACAATTATCCGCAAATGGAATTGCTAAATGGTGACATTGGTTTTGTTGTAGATATTTCGCCAACAACCGAAAGCAGAATAATTCTGCTAAAACGAAAAAACAGCAAAAACGTAGTTGAAGAAATAAAAGTTCTGCTAACTTTTCGGAATGTTACAATTATTTTCACAGACGAGGATTTTAAGAAACACAATATTGAATGTAAAATAATTGAAAATTTACTTTACTCACATCAAAGAGATTTGAGTTCAGACGAATTGAAGGCACTTTACATTGATTTCAAAATCCGAAACAAAAATTTAAAAATAGGAACACAAGCGTTTAAAGACGCTTTGAGAAGCGACAAATATTTTAATGCTCTACGCATAAAATTTGGTTATGCAATTACTTGTCATAAAGCACAAGGCGGAGAATGGACAAATACATTTTTGAATTGCAAAACTTCAATGGGTTATTTCAATTCAAGTTATTTCCGTTGGCTTTATACAGGAATTACAAGGGCAAAAGAAAACTTGTTTACACTTGATGAACCGCATTTTAGCATCGCAAGCAATATTCAACCGCCAAAAATTGAAAATATAAAACCAAGAGAAGATATTCTTGCGTTAAGCACAGAAATTGCGGAAATAGAATTGCCATTTGATTTTTCAAATCAAATAACTTTTGTAACACACATTTATCTTACAATTAACGAATGTTTGAAAGATGGAAATGTAAATATCAGCGACATTCGCCACACAAGTTATTTGGAGCATTATACGTTTTTACAAGGCAATGAAATTGCTATTTTCAAAATTCACTACAACGGACAAAACAAAATTACGAGAATAGAAAAGCCAGCAAATTCAACAGAATTTATTGAAAGTGTTTATATAAAACTTGCAAATCTTCAAAATAAAACAATTATAATCGCAGAATCCGAAACAACCGAAACAAAATTTGAATTTGAGCAAGCATTTCAAAAAGAGTTTTACGAAAATTTAAAGGCAAAATTGGAACCGTTCAATTTTCAAATTGCGAAAATTGAACACAAACAATATCACGAAATTTATGAAATAAAGAAAAACGGTTTTACAGCGACATATAAATTTTGGTATGATGGAAAATTTAAGTTCAAAAAAACAGAACTCATTCCAACAAGAACAACAGGTTTAGCAGAAGAAATTAACGAACTCTTATTAGAAAAAATATCTTGATATGGACTCTAAAACCGTTTTTGAATTACGAAATGAAGCCAAAGATTTATCAGGTATTGAGAAGCTGAATAAATTGAACAAGGCTTTAGGCATTGCAAGAAATTTGTATTCGGAAGAACCCGATAACGAATGGGTGCAAAAAGCATTTGCTTGGGTTTTTATTGATTTGTGTAAATATTACATAGCAGAAAGAAACTTAAACCAAGCGGGAAATTGTTTCAGGGAACTTAACGCAATAGATTTTCAAGGTTACAAAGATGAAATAATTGAAAATCAAAAAAACTTTCTTCGCCCAAAGATTGATACAAACTATTCTGAAATTCAAAAAGCAGAAGAACTAAGCAAAAACGGAAATCACAAAGAAGCATTAGCGATTTTTAACAATCTAATTTCTCAAAACAGACTTACAGAACTACATCACGAAAATTACGGTTGGATAATTTACAGATACATAAAAGCAGAAGAAAGCAATCTTTCATCGGTTGAAGTAAGAACGTTTTTTAGAGATTATATGAACTTAAAGAATGAAAGACCGTCAATGCTTCATTCAATGATTTTAAATTTTGCTTTAAACTATTCAAAAACACACAACGACTTTAGATTTTACAACTTTTTCCTTTTGTGGAATCCTGATAATCTTCGCTACGAAGATTTGCACGATGGATATAAAGACGAAAAAGATATTCCTTCGCTTATTTCACGCATTTGCAGAGAGTTTGTAAATTCAAATACCGAAATAAATATTGAAGAATTTTTAGGCAAAATTAACCTTAGCAAAGAAGCTGTTTTAGACTTTTTCAGAGAAACATTTTTTTGGAATGTTTTTAATGCTCACAGAGAAAACAGGTTTTCCGACTTGTGGCATTTGTTTGAGCAATACAACACCAATTATTCAAAACACGGACAATCAAAATGGCATTCCGAAATTTTAAATCTTGCAGAAAGGTTTATGGAAGAAAATGACGAATGGCGTTTTCTCAACTTTTTCAAAATTTGGAATCCAGAAAATCTAAGAAATGAAGATTGGAAAGAAACCAATAAAGATGAAAACACATACAAACCATTAGCGACTAAGGCAATAAAAAAGGCTTTTGAAATTCTGAAAACTCAAACATCTGAACAGAATTTATCTTGGCTTATTCAGCCTTATGAGAAAGCGATCAAATTATTTCCTGAAGATAAATGGTTGTTGCGAGAAAAAGCTTTGCTACATTTCAAAAACAACGAATTAGAATTAGCAATCAAAATATATAAACAACTTGTTTTAGAACTTGCAGATAAACATTACGTTTGGCAAGAGTTTTCAGATTGTATTGGTTCCGATAATTCTTTAAAAATCGGAATGTTGTCAAAAGCATTGAGTTTAGAAAAAAACGAAGATTTTTTAGGTGAAATTCATTTAGATTTAGCAAAAGCGCTAATTGATGAAAATCTTTTAGAGAATGCACTTATAGAACTTGAAGCGTACAAGAAACATAGAGAAATAAAAGGTTGGAAATTGTCATCATTTTTTGACGAATTACACAAAAAAGCAAGTTCTATTAAGCAAAGTTTAAAAGACAATTTGGAACTATACAAAAAATATATTCCTTTTGCTGAAAACTTCGCTTATGCTGATTTTGATTGGACAGAACTTGTTTTGTTCGATAAATGGAAAGACAACAAAGGAATAGACCGCCTAACTTTTACAGACGGCAAAACAATAGAGTTTACAATCGGTAAAAATCGTTTAGAAGTATTGAAACAATCTGAATTAGGACAAATTTTAAAGTTCAAACTTCATAAACAAGAAATTAAAAAGGAAGTTGAAAACAAATTTTCTTGGCTTGGAAAAAACGTTATTACGGAATACAAGCATATTCCACTTATTGCTGAGAAATCAGCAAAAAAACATTGGGAAATTTTAGAAGACACTTTTGCTATTGTTGATTACATCAACAAAGAAAAAAATATCATTCACGCAATTACAACAGAAAACAAAGAAGTGTTTTTCTCTCAAATAAAACCTGAACTACAAATTGGAGATTTTGTAACAGCAAAAAGTTACATCAAAAAAGTAAAAGACGAAAGCAGAACAGAATTGCGACAAATTCAGAAAACTGACAAATGTTCTGTTCTTTCAAAATTTCAAACTCAAATTGCAATCGTTGACGGAGTGAATGAGCAAAAGCAATTATTTCACTTTGTAATTTCGTCCAAATTGCAAGGAATTGTCAAATTCACAGAAACAAATCTAAGACCAGACGAAGGTGATTTTATCAAACTTTCATTCGCTACAAAAACAGACAAAGACAGAAAGTTAAGGGTGAAAATATTGTCTATTGAACTAACAGAAGAAGCAAATCCAAACTTGCGAAAGGACATTACAGGAATTATGGAAATGAAATACAAAAATTATGATGAAGAAGTTCCAGCCTTTGCTTTTATCGGAGATTATTATGTCCCAAAATACCTTTTAGAAAAACACAACATTACTGACGATTGCAGAGTAAACGCAAGAGCAATTTATTCAGGCGACAAATGGAAAGTAACAAAAATTGAAAAAATATAGTGCTGAAGCTTTTGGTGGTTCATCGTTTTCTGCTCTGAATATTTTAAACTTTGCCTATTAAAATCTGAACAGATGAACAATTCCTATTTATCTGAACACAAAGGTATATTCCAAGAACGAAACGTCAACACCAAGCCCTACGGGTTTTACGGATAATCTCCACACCTTCGCTACGCTTCGGGTGGTATTTTTCGCAAAAGTGTTGTCTTATTCGCTCTTTCCATAAGAGGGGTGTTTATCAGATTAAAAGGAAAAATATTTAATCGAAATCTCAAAGAAATTGCTTACCTTTACAGCCGAGTTATTTGATAGTATTTCACCGCAAAACGCTGAAATAAGAACGGTTGCCAAATCGTCACCCAAGCCTCTCCAAAAGCCAGCTAACACTCTGTTAGCGAGTCAATAATATTTGATTTGTTTGTTTTCGGGCAGAAAAACAAAACTCCCCATCCCCAGATGCTCGCTTTGAAACTGAACCAACTCCTTCCCTGTATCATCCCGCAAAATGCCCCGGGCATCCTTTCCGAATCCGTCGCTACCTAATACTTTAAAAGCGACTTTATTTTCCATCCCCTTTAGAAGAGCCCCTCCTTCGGGGAAGAAATCAACCTGGAAATCTGAATCTGCCAAGAGATTCCGGGCCTTTAATGACGAACTCCCAACAGCAATATCCCGGTGATAAAAATACGCTTCCCCCGCATTTCGCATCCAGTTGGTGTAGGCCCTTAAATGATAATTTGCTGGTGGAAGGGAATCCGGAAGTTCAATTTGTCCGGCAAACTCATTATTATCCGAGTGTAATACAATGCGGCGGACCGTA
>SAAW01000111.1 GCA_009929275.1 Clostridia bacterium | reverse complement strand
TTCTTAACGCTCGTTGAACAGAATTTCTCGCATAGGGAATACGGTTCAACCGACGCTTCCTTGCTGGGTCGTCCCGACCGCAGGAAGCCTAAGTATTAGGCGGTCGTAGTTTGGTCTTTCTGTGTCGCTTTAATGTCAGCTGTTTAAATGTGAATTCTCCCGTCAGGTTACGTTTCTGTTGCTTGTAAAACATCATAAAACTGCCTCAAGCAACCATATCGTCATATTGTCACTGGAATTTTTTATTTATAATAACTCGTTTGTCGACATTGGGTATATTTTGTTTTACAATATAGTCAACAGAAAAATTCTCAATGCGAAAAATTCTTCTATCAACAACAATATCTTTCATTTTCAAGTCAACATTAAAATTGAAAATCATTAATGTATCTGTTGATTTGTTTGTATTCTTAGCTATTTTATATGTATTGCTACTTTGATAAGCATAATTTTGCGTGTAAATTTTCACATACAAAGTGTCAACTAATTTATGAATATCCAATGAATCAATATATCTCAATGAATCTATTGGAACTAATTTAATTTTCTCATCAATTTGCCTCCAATCTTCTTTTTTGGGAAAGTATCCAATTAATCCTAAGTCCATATTTATAAATTGATTCAGTCCAAAAGAACTAATATCCTTATAACTTTTGCCAATTTTTTCATTATCATTAATCGACTGCGCAGAAATTAAACCTATGAATGTTATAGACAACAATCCAACAACTTTTAAAATAGTCCTTTTTTTCATTTTTTGTAATTTATTCAGTGTTATATATATGATTAGCAATGTTTTGTCATTTTTTCTTTCTTGTCTGTCAAAATACGATTTCAGTCTGAATGCGTAAAAAGTCTCGAAGTCAAAAGTTGTGTTTCAATCGTCAAACCGCAACTTCACTAATTTCAGTCGTTTTTCGTCACAGTCGTAAAAGCAACAAGTTAAATTCTTTCCTTAGAAAATCTGCGAGGAATTGTCCGCCGAGAAAAAGTCCAAAAGCCAACAAATTCTGTCGCTACAGAATCGTCTAAGAGTCGAGATACAGCGGACAGTTCATCAAAGATTTTTCAACCGAAAGTCCGTCTCTTTATTTTTTTTACTATGCCGCCTAACGACCGAGGCTATGGGCTTGGGCGGTCTGCGGGCGAATTTCCTGTCGCAATAGCGACAAAGGAAATGCGGGCGCAAAGACTGCCAGAAGCACATTA
>SAAW01000110.1 GCA_009929275.1 Clostridia bacterium | reverse complement strand
GCACACGGATTTTCGTCGCTGCACTTATCAAAACCAAGCACACAGCTTGTATATTTATCAATACCTTCCACAGCATCAATTATTTGTCCTAAGTAAATTTCGTTGGTGCTTTTTGCAAAACGGTAACCGCCATCGCGCCCCTGTACGCTATATATAAAACCAGCTTTGGTTAAATCAGTCATTAGCCGGCGCAGGTATTTATCGGAAATTTGAAGCGTATCAACCAAAAATTTGGCTGAGTACAACTTATCTTCGTTTTTCGACATAAAAGCCAAAATACGTAAAGCATATTCCGATGTTTTTGAAAGTATCATTTTTATATACTACTTATAAGTATTATTATGTGCAAAGGAATGACATTTTTTTGAAATAACAAAATATTCGGTAATTTTTTTTAAAATATTCGAAAAGTGATATAATTTTTTTTAATTTACTATAAAAACTCATTTCATATCGCATTCACAAAATTTAAATATTCGATAATCATATTGATTGCGACCTCAATTATCAATTAAAAATAGGTAGAGATTCGAATCCAATTATTTAAAAATCTACTAGTTGATATTTAAATAGTTGTATTGCATGAAAATAATCGCCCAAAAAGCAAAAAAGGCCACAGCAAGTTCGATTAATTTTGAAATGTCTTGCAGTGGCTTTTATAGCTTTTTGAAAATAGGCAGAGCGGTCACAGTACATTGGTTTTAGCTTTACGGCTAAGAAAAAAAAGAAGCCGATAAAGCTAAAACCAATGCACTGTAAGTTGATAACTGGCGGATGTGGGTTTGTTGTTTACAAGTGAATGAATTATTATTTGTCAAGTTTTTTGTACAGAAAACTTGACAAAAGTCATTAGGTTTTGTCAACTCTAAAAAAACCACTACATTTGAAGTTAAATTACGACCTTTTTAAAATCCCCATATTTTACGAAGAAACAGAAAACTCGACTTGCAATTGACTTCAACTTTGACAGTAGAGACAACTAAACGACTCATAAGTTGTTAATCGACAACTTGGCTGAATTAAAAGTTGAAGTACAACAACAAGACAATGAAAAAATGAACGAGAACCTAATACTTATGCTTCCTGCGGTCGGGACGACCCAGCAAGGAAGCGTCGGTTGAACCGTATTCCCTATGCGAGAAATCTTTTCAACGAGCGTTAAGAAGAACTGGTAGTTATGGAGAAAGCGACCCATTTTGATAGCTTGTCGCAGGAAAGAAAAGACAACGGAAAGAATAAATTGAGC
>SAAW01000109.1 GCA_009929275.1 Clostridia bacterium | reverse complement strand
ATGTTGGGCCTATTGTAAATGGTATCAAAAGGAAAATTTGTTCAGTTTTGTATAGTAATAAAAAAATATCAAAGAGTTCTTTTGACTACAAAGAAAATGATGAGTTGTTAAAAAACGGTGTTAATGAAATACTTAAGGCATTTCCTGACATTTGCGCTTGCGAATTTTCAAGTGATAGTGGAACCAAGGAAGAAATCTTCATTCGTTGTTATGGATTAATTCCGCTAACCGAGCGGCTCCGTGATAGGGGTATTCGTTTTTTACTTGCAGATAATTCATAAATTGGTTTCTTTGCATAGGACTGAATAATAAAGAACAATATCGTTTGTTTTATGTTTTAAGCGTTTTGTTTGACTTTGCATATAGTTAGGCTTGCTTTTTGAAACACGCATAAAAACGTTTACAAACACATCTATACATCATAAAAAAATAATTTGGTTTTGATTTGCAATTTCATTTTTAAGTGTTAAAGTAAAGCATTGTTAGAATTTTGGTTCGATCGAGTTTTTTAAGTTTAACGTATCTAAAACAAGGAAAAGAAAAATGAAAAACGAAAACAAGAGTGAAGTGTTCTATTACTATCTGAAGCGTAAAGAAAAGCGTTTTCACGATGTCAACGGCAAGATGATCAAGAACATCAATGAATCTAAAGTTCCTGAAGGCGCCACCGAAAAAACGGTTTCTGTCACATTCGGTACCGTGGCCTTCCGTCAGAACGAAGATGGAACAGTCAATCGTGCAATTATGATTTGCTCTACTACAGAAAATTTCTGCAAAAAAAGAGGGCGTGACAAAGCACTTGCTCGTCTCCGGAAAATTGAAGCCACCCAGAAAGAAATTGTGTCTGCTCCTTATCTCGGGAAGAACAGCACGAATCCGTGGCATCCGTATCAGGGCGTACAACTTGGATTTTTCCATGCCACTCCGACTAAAGTGGAGTCGGAAATTTTGAAGTAATTATCCACCGATCAACAAAAAACTTTTTATCAATGCAATGTTAAATGAAATTGAAAGAGCAAAGAAAATCGAAAAAGCAAGCACTTATCTGAAAGAAATTGAAGAAACACTTGCACATCTTAAACAAAATGCCGATCTCGATGAAATCGTCAAATATGTCAATGCTTTGAAAACAATTGAGGATGAATTTAAAGAAGAATATCAAAAAGGGTTAATTGTTTTTATGGATATCAACGGGGACCTAGAAGAGAACCAAGAAATTGTTGAAAAGTATAGAGCCAGAGGATCCTCTCTTTTTAT
>SAAW01000108.1 GCA_009929275.1 Clostridia bacterium | reverse complement strand
CCTAGACGTGCGTAAGTAAAATCAAAATCTGAAAATTTGAATTGCTTGTACCGCATAGGTCTGGAAAAGAGTCCATCTGTCGCATCATAAATGCCAAAGACTTCCCATCCTTTACTCAAAGCCGAACAAACAACCGCACGTATAGCTGTATTTAATCCCGAGCAATCTCCACCACTTGTTAAAACCCCGATTTTTTTCTTCATAGACATATTTTCAATCCTTTTTTGTATTCATTTCCGTTTTGTAATGTTCTGGGTTATATCCGTTTTTTTCCACTTTGGCTAGTAAAAAAATAAAAAATTACTTCTTTTCTGGATTTTTAATAATTTGGATAGCCTCTTCTAAACTGGGTTGCAATTGAGTCGATTTCCATTTTTTAGGTAAAGCGATATTTTTCTTTCCCCATTTTAAATAAGGGCCATACCGACCTTTTGTGTAGAAAATTTTTTCATCTTCCAAAGAACCGATAAGTGACGATTCTGATTTTGTTTTTCCATTTTGAAGCAAGGCAACGGCTCTTGCCAAATCAATGGTCAATACGTCATCAGATGATGCCAACGATTGAAAAGTATTCCCTTTTTTTACATAGGGTCCAAAACGCCCGATGGATACTTCTATAGGTTCGTTTGTTTGAGAATCATTTCCAAGAATTTTCGGCAAAGAAAGCAATCCTAATGCTTGTTCTAAAGTAACTTCATGCGGAGAATACGTTTTTGGCAAAGAAATGCGCTTTGACTCTTTTCCGTCGCCCAACTGAACATACCAACCGTAAGGCCCTTTTTTTAATATAATGTTATGATTTGCACCATCGGTTCCCAATGAAATAGAATCTTCTTCTTTGTTATCTGTTTGATTATTTTCAGTTTCTTTTGTAAAAGGATGTGTGTATTTGCAATTTGGATAGCGTGAGCACCCGATAAAAGCACCAAATCGTCCCACTTTCAAAGACAATGTGCCTTCTTTACATTCTGGACAAATACGACTTTCTGGTGTTGGGAACAAATGTTGTTCCATTGATGCATCTATTTTTTCCAACACTTCAGAGGTGCGACGTGGAGAAACTTCTTGCACCGTTTGATTAAAATGTTTCCAAAAATCTGTCAAAACTTTTTTCCACGGTTCTGACCCAGCAGTAATATCGTCCAACCTGTTTTCCAACTGTGCCGTAAAGTCATATTCAACATAACGGCTGAAGAAATTTTCTAAAAATGCCGTGACGACACGCCCCCTGTCTTCTGGAATAAAACGTTTTTTATCCAAATAAACATATT
>SAAW01000107.1 GCA_009929275.1 Clostridia bacterium | reverse complement strand
AGTCAAAGAAATGCTCCCAGAAGTAAAAGAAGTTGAAGCACAAAAAAGACAACTTGAAGAGCCGAGTGTGCGAGAATATATGACTTTGTTGACGAAGCGAAAAAAATTAGCTGACTGGTTACTTTCATTGTAAATAACTAATCAATAAAACAATTTTTTTCGCCATTTTGGTTTATCGATTGACATAAAGACATATTTTGATACAATAAGACATACTATGAACAGTCAAGTGGTAAAAAAAGAAATTCTTAGTCCAGACCAATCATTAAATAATGAGCTCAATTCTCAACTTCCTTTCAATCCCGAATTAACTCAAGATCTCACGCCAGAAAACACTCCTCAGGAAAAAAACGTCATTTCTGTTGATTTCCAAGCAAAAAAACGTCTTGAAGATGATCTTGCTCTTAACAAAGAAGCGGCCGAAGCCGCCGCCATTGAAAAAATTCGGGCACAAATTGAAAAAATTCAACAACAAGCCGCCCAAGGAAAAGAGTATCTTCGTCCGACAACGGTCCAAGAAATTCAAGCGCTCAATCAACCATTGCGCTTAAAATCAATCAGTAGTACTACTCGCCAAGCTTATGAAATTTTTGCCGGAAAAGCGGCACGTAAAGCGATTCAAGAACGAGATCAAGCTCAAAACAGCGGCAAAAATTCACCTCTTAATGCCATTGAAAAAATTCTTCGCTTTGGCGCTAGCGCGGGCGAAGATGATACTAATCAAAAAGCGGCTTAATTTTTGCTTTTTGCAAAAAAAATATTCTACAAGCCAATTTCTTGCATTTTTTCCGCCATTTTTCGTTGTTCGCGATTTGGTTTTTCCGGAATATTAGCAATTAAACGTACATAAAAATCACCTTTTGTTTGGCGTTGTAAAACTGGAATTCCTTCACCACTCAAACGTACCATTGTGTGCGAAGCTGTGCCTTCCCGCACTTTTATCACAATTTCTCCCGTTAAAGTTTTTACCTTCAATTTCCCACCCAAAAAAAGCAAAGAAATTGGCACTTTAATTTCCACAAACAAATTTGCTCCTTCACGTTTAAAATATTTGTCTGGCATTACATCGCAAACAATATAAACTTGGCCAAAACGAATTCTTGTCCCATCATCAACCCCAGCGGGGATTTTAATTGTTTGTTTTTTACCTTCAATTTCTACTGTTTTTGTCGTTCCCAAAGCTGCTTCCATGAAAGTTAATTTCATTGAATAAGTCTGCGGTCGCGAACGATTGCCGCCAGCGTGCGAAAATCCGCCACCGAAAAAACTGTTAAAAATTTC
>SAAW01000106.1 GCA_009929275.1 Clostridia bacterium | reverse complement strand
AGTTAGCCCTGGAAATATATTGGGTTCCAATCGTGGAGACATTGTTTTGATTCACAATGCAGGAGCCTCTTCTCCAGCTCCTGAAAATACTATCCCCTGCAATCTTGAATTTGTCATTAGACCTGACGGTAAAAATAAACAACTTCAAAAAATTGAAAAACAAGTAAAATGGCATATCTAAAATTTTCGCAACTTGCTTTATACAAAAAAATGCTTAGCCATAGACGGACATTCCAATAGTTGTTAGTATTTTTATATTTCACGACGGGAAAAAAAACGAATTTATGAAACATTTGTGAGGATAAAATGCCAGTTATTCATGAAAAGGACGGGGGTTCCCTTTACATTGTTTCTCGATTAGAAAATCAAAAACATTGTACATGGCAAGTTTCCAGTGAAGGTGAGTTAATCCTTCGAAGTTTTGGCCTTTCAGAAGAAAATACTACCATTTCAAAGTTTTCCTTGTTTTTATTGAAAAAAAACCATCTTATTTTTACAAACAATACAGGATTTTCAGATTCCTTAACAAGTGTAAAACTTACAGAAATTCAAAAAAGAGAATTACCACACAATGAAAGACAATTCATTTTAGCAATTAGAAAACAGGGAATAGCTGCAAGAGGACCGATTAATCAGGAGCTTAGCAAACAATCTCATAATTCTGTTTTTATAGATAAAATTAAACCTAATTTACTAGTTCAGAAAAAGGTTAAAAAGTCCGCAGTAAAAAAAGCCTTATTCCCTAATTTTAGGTTTATTGATAACATCACCGCCGAATGCTTGAAATGTCATCAAAAACACACGAAGACTGCAATCTACAAACATCTTTTAACCGAGCATTACGAAGAACCTTTGCTGATGCCAGAAATTCTTCAGAAAAAGCACTCCACCAAAAAAGATGAAGTTAATGAAGATAATCATTTTATTACATGCCCAATCTGTGGAGTTTCGCTAAAGAAGCTAAATAAGCACATGCGAAAAGTTCATTCTGCTGTTTCTGCTGAAAAAGAAAAAAACATTTGCCAGAGACAGGTTACGCATCAATATATGATTGACCCGCAGCCAGGCTTTTGCCGAATAATAGACAAAAAAACAGGAGAAGTTTTTGGAATTTACATCGGGGAAAAATGTAAGGACGAAGCAATACAAAGGGCAAACGAACTAAACAAAAAATGACAAACAAAAAAGAAAGTATAACAAGTGCGTGAACGCGGAAAATAAGGCCGGATCACGGGTCTTGCTTGCGCAAGTCCCACGCCCGTCTCGTTTTTCCGGTCACGACAGGCG
>SAAW01000105.1 GCA_009929275.1 Clostridia bacterium | reverse complement strand
TTTTGTATATTTTCTTTGATCTCTTGAATTTTCATTTCGAGATTATTTTTTTTAACAAGAATTTCTTCTTTGAGTTTTGTGGCCATCAACTCTTCATCAGCATATTTCTCTAAAGCTTGTTTACTCTTGATCTTAGATTCTTTACTCATGCTATCATTTATGTCTCCACTCACAACCAGCACAGTTGCTATCAGGACTAGAAAAACATCGATTAGTGGCGCAACATTAATGTTTGCTTGTAATTTCATCGTTAATCTCCAAATGCATTTTTGATAATTTTTGGAATTTCACCGCCATTTTCACCGCCAGTAGAAAATCCAAATTCGCGTGTCTTTGAGGAAAATTTTTGTGCATTTTGCATAGCGACATTACTGCCATCATTAGAAAAATAAAAAGTATATTGCTTACTATAATTTTTGGGTACTTGCGTTATTATATTGCATGGCAATGCAACACCGTTTAAATGACATCTTCCATCTTTTGTAAAGAAAAAATATAAATAATTTCCCTTTGAAAAACCTACTTTAAGTTGTGTAATTTGGTTTTTAATCCGCTCGATATCGGCATAAACTTTATTATCCTCGCTATCAAGCGTTTTTACCGCTTTTGCAGTAATTTTATTATCGGTGTGAATACTTTTTTCCTCTTTTTCAAGAGCTTCAATTTCTGTTTTGAGAAAAACATTATTATTTTTTATCCTCTCGATTTCCCCACGGATTTCTTCTATTTTATTCAAGTCATCGCTTATGGAAAGAGAAGATACTTCATCAAGATTGGCAATAACGATAAGAACGACAAAAATCACCAATAAAACTTCCAAAAATGGTGCAACATTAATTGTTGCACCATTATTTTTTGACGTCGAAGCCATGGTGGATGTCCCATTTCAAAAGAATTTCATCGATTTTTGAGCTCAAAAAACTATGAACAGTGGAGCCAACAAGGGCCACAAAAACTGAAGCAGCGGTTGATATAAGGGCTACTCCAACTGCTGCGATAATTTCTGCCTTGTTGCCTCCACCCAGTCGACTCAAGGCGCTTGACACACCCCAGATGGTTCCAATTAAGCCAATATAAAAAACATTTTGTGCAATAACCCCAAGTAAGGTCATTTTTTTATTCAATTGGATCTGAAGCTCTGTTTTATTGTCGTAACGACCGAGCTCAGTCACAATTAAATTGAAGTTACTCACTCGACCAATAGCAAGTGATATTTCTATCACTAACAAGACACTCAAGACCCCCAAGAACGATAATTCAACATTGTTAAGCTGAAACATTATGTAGCCC
>SAAW01000104.1 GCA_009929275.1 Clostridia bacterium | reverse complement strand
TCAGAATTTGCTGCAGGCCAAACTTTGGTAGTGTCAGTTTTCTGTGTGTTTGGTTCACACGACATAAATGCAGCTGCACATGATGTTAAAGCCGCAACATACAAGAATAATTTTTTCATAAACTATAATTTTTAGTTTTCCCCTACTCTTTACAGGATTTTCGGGATTCTCCTTTTAGTTTTTTGCAATTTAAACATTGCTATAATAATATGATGTTCTGAAATCATAGAACGTTGCATTCAATAACTATTTTTTTTGCAACCATATTTATTTATTTTGTTTTTCTAAATTCAACAACCACTGTTTAACTTCTATGCTGCCTGCATAGCCGATAAGACTTTCATTTTTGCCAACCACTCGATGACAAGGAATCACAATAGCAATCGGGTTACAATGACACGCTGCACCTACGGCACGACAAGCCTTTGGGCAACCTATAGCTTCAGCAACCTGTTTATAAGTTTGTGTCTCTCCATACGGAATTAAGTGCAAGTGTCGCCACACCGCCAACTGAAAATCTGTTCCTGTATATTTCAATGGTATATCAAAGATTTTGCGCCTGCCCAAAAAATATTCTGACAACTGTACTTTCAAATTTTCTGCCAAAGAAGAAACTGTGACAGAACCCACAGCATCAGCCATAAATTTCAATCCAACAATTGCCCGACCATCATCTATAACTTGCAAAAATCCCCATTTGAAAGATAACACCGTTTCATTTCTCATGTCTGCTCCATACTCCACAAAGATATATCTTTTTCGACAAAAACAAAACATTATAAAAATAAAATTAAAAACAGGTGACTTTTTACATAAAGACAACAGGACACACATAAAAAAGACGAACAAAATGCCTGTTAATCTGGAATAAAAATGTAATTTTGCACACAAATGAAAGAAACCATTGATTATATCCTCAATTTCTTATTAGGTTTTCCTAAAAGTAATGCCATTTGCAATACGATAGGTTATACCGCCGACTCTAATAATTTTCCAAATTATAAGGTTGTTATTGTTCCTTCTGCATTTTTTTCCAAATCGGTTTTTGGGAAACCTTCTTCCATGCCACAATTGCCTTTGGCAGAAATAGAAGGAACTCCGATTTTGTTCGGTTTGCCAATCATCGAAAAACAAGACGAAACTTTTATTTGTCATGCCGATTTTGTAGCAAGTACCTTTTTTCTTATTTCGCGCTACGAAGAACTAATTGTTAATGAGCGAGATACGCATAATCGATTTGCAGGAGCGACTTCATTGTTAGGCAGAGCCGGACTACTACAACGCCCTATTGTTGATGAA
>SAAW01000103.1 GCA_009929275.1 Clostridia bacterium | reverse complement strand
AGCCAAAACCCAAACTGTCAAATAACCACCGGCTGTTCCTGAAAATGTGCTGGACTGTCAGGCTGCAAAACAGTTTTACAAATTGTCAAATTGCAAAAATTGGCAACTGCACCAAACTTTCTTTTGCAAGTTTTGTGACAGCAATTTTACAAGCGAGCAGAAAACCAAAGAACGAACGATTCAGATAACCACCAATTTATTTTTCTCAAACTTGCCGTTAACGGTTACCTGTATGTGGCGTAGCCGATTCCGGGCTACTTTCCTGTCAAGTCGAGATGAAGTAAATGCGGAAGATTAACCTGCAATTACCCACAAAACCGGCTATGACATATACAGATTGTTACCAACTGGGTTTTAATTTTTCTTTCATAGAACTACTTCACTTTTAATTTTAGCACTGACCTGATTTTGTTTTCGGGTCGGCAAAAAAGCGTTGGAAAACAGACAAGCTCTTTTGCAATTTTTGGTCTGTGAGATGGATTGTGCGAATTGCAAATGTGCTTGGCTGTGTGCGCTGGCTATTTCAACTTTTTCATTTGTAATCTTTTTCTTTCTAATTCTATCACTTTGTGTAATTTCTTTTGCAGCAATTCTTTTGGCGGTAACTCAACCAAATATTCTGCTACTCTTATTCCAGATTCTTCAAGTTGTAATAATTCAATTTGTTCTTTTGAACCCTCAGCACAAAGTATTAGTCCAATTGGTGAATCTTCTCCTTTTTCAGTCTCAAATTTTTCAAGGTAACGAAGGTATAATTCCATTTGACCTTTGTATTGTGCTTTAAACCTGTCAAGTTTCAAGTCAATTGCAACAAGACGTTTTAGTTTCCGATGATAAAACAACAAATCAAGCTTAAAACTGTCGCCGTCGATTAACATTCTTTTCTGGCGTTCAACGAATGTAAAACCCTGTCCTAATTCAAGGATGAATTTTTCAAGCTCCCTTAAAATCGCATCTTCCAAAGATTTTTCACTGTAATTGTCTTCTAGTCCAAGAAAATTTAGAAAATAAGGGTCACGAAAAACGAGGTCTGGACTTAGTTTGTTTTCTTCTCGCAACTTTTTGAGTTCCTTTTTTATCAGTTCTTCGGGCTTTCTTGAGATTGCTGTTCTTTCAAATAACATCGAATCAATCTTTTCATTCAATGTGCGAGTATTCCAGTTTTCAATTCTGGTCATTTGAATATAAAATTCTCGTTTAAGTTCATCGTCCAGGTAAATTACTGTCCGAAAATGAGTCCAGCTTAATTGTCTACTCAATGCGTAGAGAATTTCTTCATCGGGAAAAGTCTCCGCAAAGCGTAGACAATGTCTGAGAT
>SAAW01000013.1 GCA_009929275.1 Clostridia bacterium | reverse complement strand
TCATTATTATTGTTATTGTAATTGTTATTTTCATTCATATTTTGATTTGATTCATTGCCATTAAATGAATTTGCATTTGCACTTTCATTATTATTTTGATTACTGCCAGCATTAAAATTATAATTTCCATTATAAAAATTCTCATTTGTTTTCGCATTTGAGTTATATTGCTGATTTTTAACAATTTTTTCATCAATCATATCAAAAGGATAACAAGATGATATGTCTTTATGTTGCTGAGATTTGTTTTTTTCTTCATTCATATATTTTTATTATATGATTAAAACTTTTTTTATTTTACAACATATTTTTGAAGTTAATATTTTTAATTTTTAACAATAAAAAATCTGACAACATATATAATACAAACGATTTATAAAGGGAAGAAAATGAAAAAAAATTTGTTTGATTTTGCAAGCGAAAAGTTTGATGAAAAAGAAGAAAAAATCTGTCAGGAAGATTTAGAAAAAAAGATTGACGAAAACACCAAGACAAACGCAAAAGATTTGTATAAAAAATATAAAAACTATTCAAAAGACGAACTTGTCGATGAATTTCTCTCAAGTAGCAAAGAAAAGATAAAACAAGGCAGTCTTTCAAAGGATAAAATTCGAGAAACTCTCTCCAGTGTTGCTCCATATATGAACCAAAATCAAAAAAACTTTTTTGAGAATTTGTTAAGTAAATTAGATGAATAATTATTTGAACAAAATTTGTTTGGAACTTTTAAACGTCGTGCAAATTAAGAGTTATGAGATATATAACGACTGCGTTGTCTATGCCAAAAACTTTCAAAAACTCAAAATTGAGGCAAAAAAGCAGGGGTTAAAGTTCTACGAATACTCTTTTATAAACGCAATTGGGGTTACACTTTCACAAAAACAAATTGTGAAGTTTGCTAAAATAAGCGTTGTCGGTTTCATCGCAAAACAGACGAGAGTTTCCACACAAATTGATGTCGCCAAAAAAATTTTAAATGTCAAAAATCTTTTTGAAAACGGTTATACAGGGGAAAATGTGACAGTCGCTTTCATCGACACAGGGCTCAATCCGCACATTGACTTTTGCGTGCCAAAAAACAGAGTTATAAAGTTTGTCGACTTGATTAATGATAAAAAAAACTGCTATGACGACAACGGACACGGGACATATGTCACAAGCATTGCTTGCGGAAGCGGGCTTGCAAGTGGAGGGAAATATTCGGGTGTTTCTCCAAAAAGCAACATAATTTCCATAAAAGCACTTGAACAAAACGGCGAAACAGGCGCATACAAAATTTTGGAAGCAATGCAATGGATTAGCGACAACTATAAAAAATATGGCATCAAAGTGGTGTGTATGAGTTTTGGGAGCAACCCTCTTGGCAAAAATGATACGCTTGTTGTGGGGGCAGAAAGTCTTTGGAATATGGGACTTGTCGTGGTGGCGGCTGCGGGCAACAGCGGGCCAGAAAATTTCACCATAAAATCCCCCGGATATTCCAGCAAAATAATCACAGTTGGCGGTTTTGACGACAAGCGAGATGAAAACGGAAATTTTGACAGAAGCAAATTTGAGATAGCAAACTTTTCTTCTCGTGGGCCAGCGGGAATGTTTTTCAAGCCCGACCTTGTCGCCCCTGCAGTGAATATAAAAGGCGCAGGATTTAACAAAGAAACAAAGGAATTTTATGTCAAAATGAGCGGAACAAGCGTCGCAACTCCAATCATTGCAGGCATTTGTGCTCTTATCATTTCTAAAAATCCATCTTTAACTCCCGACAGATTGAAAATCAAACTTATCAATAATTGTTTTAAACTAACAAAAAATCGCAACGAAGAGGGTTTTGGAGTTCTCGACTTAACAGGCTTTTTTAACTGAAAAAACGCCGTTTTTTGTGCCAAAAAACATTTTTGATACTAAAAATCAAAATGGCATTTTTTTGTTTGACAATTTTTTTATATAAAAGGTATAATAAGTTATGTGAAAAAATTTTTTTACATGGAGAAAATATGGCTAAAAATGAAGTCGCAATTCTTGATTTTGGAAGTCAAAAACTCACCATTCTTATCGGACAAAAAGATGTGAACAACACTCTTAATGTCAAAGCGAAATATAGTGAGAACTATGAGGGTTTTATGGACGGCGAGTTCATTGAACCAAAGAACTTAGAAAAGGCTATTTTTCACTGTATTCAAGGAGCCCAAAGAGTTTGTGACATCAAGATTTCATCTCTCACAGTTGGAGTCCCCACAGAGTTTTGCTTTTGCAAATGCTTCACAAACACTCAAACTTTTTTGAAACCAAAAAAGATTACTAAAAAAGATATCGACGAGTTGTTCAGCGAAGCAAGAGTGGAATACCCCAATTTTTCGGTGATAAATCAAGATTCAATCTACTATGTTTTGGGCGACAATATTAAGATTAAAAATCCCCTTTCTCAAATTGAAAGCAAGATTTCGGGGTGTCTATCATTTCTCTATGCAAAAAACAGTTTTCTTGTCAAAGTTTCAAACATTTTGAATAAACAGAGCATTTTTAAGATTAATTTTATTTCTTCAATCTATGCTCAATCGTTATATCTTTTCGATGAAGAACAGCGTGACCAATATGTTTTACTCGTCGATTGTGGCTACATCACAACATCTGTCGCACTCATTCGAGGCAGAGGAATGCTCAATCTTTCCAGTTTTTCTTTGGGAGGAGGCTACATTTCAGCAGACCTTTCCAAATGCCTCAAAATTTCTTTTCAATCAGCAGAAGAACTTCTCAAAAAAGTTGTTTTGTGCATTGAACCAGACGAAAACGATACATATGACATAATGGTGGACGGACAAGCAATCCCAGTCTCAATGAAAGTGGCAAATGCCATTGTTGAAAGCCGAATTGAAATGATTGCCCAAGGCATCAAAAAATGTTTCAATCTTTGGCAATACAACTTCCCAGATTTCATCTCAATCAATCTAACTGGCGGAGGGCTTTCATTCATTAAAGGCGGAAAAAGCATTTTTTCAAAACTTATTGGCAAAAATGTGACAATTGCAGACGTGCCATATTCTCAATATAACAAACCAAACTTTTCATCATCTATGTCGGTTCTAAATTATGCAATCAACAATTAATAGAAAAATTGGAGGAAAATATGTATTCATCAAATAGCATCAGTCAGGTGGCAAACATCAAAGTTGTGGGCATCGGGGGAGGTGGCAACAACGCCGTGAACAGAATGGTGGCAGCGAACATCACCAGTGCTGAGTTTGTTGCGATAAACACTGACAAACAAGCGTTGCTTATGAGTAAGGCAACTCACCGAATTCAAATTGGGGAGAAACTCACAAGGGGGTTAGGTGCAGGCGCTGACCCAGAGATTGGGCAAAAAGCCGCTGAAGAAAGCAAAGCAGTCATCACCGAGATGCTCAAAGGGTGTGATCTCGTTTTCATCACTGCAGGAATGGGCGGTGGCACGGGAACAGGTGCTGCTCCAATTGTTGCTCAGATTGCGAAAGAAATGGACATTTTAACCATTGCCGTTGTCACAAAACCTTTCAATTTTGAAGGCAGAAAGCGAATGGAAAATGCAGAAAGAGGCATCGAAAACCTCAAAAAATATGTGGACACACTTGTTATAATTCCAAACGATAAACTCCTCAAAATCGTGCCAAAAGGCACTCCAATCGTCGAGGCATTCAGGTGTGCAGACGACGTTTTAAGACAAGGAATTCAAGGTATTTCTGACCTTATCGTCACCCCAAGTCTCATCAATCTTGACTTTGCTGATGTGAAGACTATTATGAAAGATAAAGGCCTTGCGCATATGGGGATCGGGCGAGGAAAAGGCGAAAATAAAACTATCGACGCCGTCCGTCAAGCCGTGCAAAGCCCACTTCTTGAAACTAATATTGAGGGTGCAACGGGCATTTTGCTCAATGTTAAAGGCGGGCTAGATTTGCCAATTGACGAAGTTAATGAGGCCGCGAATTTGGTGCGAGAAGTCGTAGACCCAAATTGCAACATTATTTTTGGTGCTGGTGTGGAAGATGGACTTAGCGAACAAGTGGAGATCACTGTCATTGCCACAGGATTTCACAACAAGAGTTTTGAACAATCAAAAGAAACTGTGAAAGTGGAAAATGACGTGCCAAGAATTAACCTCAATTTTGAAAGGTTTAATTCAGTGGAAAACTTGGAGAATAGTCTAAAAAAAGAGAACGTCGATCATGTTGACGAAAGAAAAAGTCCAAACTTAACTTCTGTTGTCCATGTTGATGAAGATGACGACCATATTCCGCCATTTTTAAACAAACTTCGAAACAAGAGATAACAAAATTTTTTAAAAAACTAATAAAAATAAGATTACATAAAATAAATTTTAAAAAAATGACTTCAAAATACAAAAGAAGTCATTTTTTATTTTTTTTGTATAAAATTTTAATTAAAGATTGAGTTTTCTTTGAATATAATTGGATTATGGTTGAATACATAGAAGACATAATCTTTTTAAATATCCTAACAAATTTTTTGATACTTATTTTAGCACAAAGGTTTGTTTGCCAAAAAGTCAATTTTTTAAAGACTTTTTGTGTCAGCATAATAGGTGTTTTTTCAAGCGTTATCAACATTTTTTTGACCATTTCAACCTTATATTTAGTTGTTGTTAACATTATTCTACAACTAATTATGTCCTGCATTTTGGTGGAAAAATATTATTCAAAAACATTTTTACTGTTTTCTTTTGTCGTAATTTTTTCAAACTTTTTGCTCAATGGATTGTTTTCGTTTGCAGAGATTTTTTGCCAAGGAACTCTTCTTAATCTTGCAAAAACATTTCTTTGCGTTTGTAGTTTTAGCCTTCTTTCAAGCATAATAAAACAATTTTACAAAAAGAAAAAACTTGTTAGTTTCTACTATAATCTCACCTTGCAAAATGGAGAAAACAAATATGACATAAAAGCCTATCTCGACAGTGGAAATCTTTTGCAAGATGACGAAACAGGCTTGTCGATTTTACTTCTTAATTTTGAAACATTCAACAAACTTTTTGGCAAAAGTGCGACGGTTGTAGATTATCTTCAAAGCCGTCTTGACAAAAAAATTGATGGCAAATACATAACTTTTTCAACAGTCGGTTCAAAGTCAAAAATGTTTGTGTGCCACATTGAAAAAGTGTTAAAAAATGAAAATAACAAAAGGGAAGAACTTCACCTTTTAGTAGGTCTTTCAAACAATTTTTACGATAAGGATTATGAAGCGCTTTTAAGTCCACTTGCATTGTAGTGGCACAGAATTTGAACAAAACTGAACTAAAAAAGGGGTTTATATGAATTTTATTAATGTTTTGGTTAAAATAATTAAAAAATTTTTTCACAGAGATTACTTTGAAATAAAGGAAAAATTAATTGCATACATTTCAGGCAAAGAAGTCTTGCCAAAAACTCTTTCTGTGGAAGAAGAACTCATAATTATGGACAGACTTAGGAATAAAGATGAAAGTGCTAAATCTGAACTCATCGAACATAATCTTCGGCTCGTCGTCTACATTGCCAAAAAATTTGACAACACAGGCATTGAACTCGACGACCTGATTTCCGTCGGCGCAATCGGACTTATCAAAGCGGTGCAGTCTTTTGACATAGAGAAAAACATAAAACTTGCCACTTATGCGTCAAGGTGCATTGAAAATGAGATTTTGATGTATATTCGCAAGAAAAATAAACGAAGTTTTGAGATGAGCATCGACGAACCTCTAAATTTAGACAAAGACGGCAACGAACTTATTTTAGCAGACATTTTGGTGAACGAAAATGACAATATAAACAATGAAATGGAGAAAAATAACGAGAAAATTCTCTTGTGGAATGCAGTCAGAAAGTTAAACATAAGGGAGCAAAAAATTATGGAACTTCGTTTCGGACTCAATGGAGACGACGAAAGCACGCAAAAAGAAGTGGCGGATATGTTAGGGATTTTGCAAAGTTACATTTCAAGAATAGAGAAAAAAATCCTTTTAAGACTCAAAAAAGACCTTGTTAAAGCAAATGCAAACTAAAATATTTTTGCAAAAAGTTTTTTAGGAAAAATTGTGTTAATATAATCAAAAAAATAATCAAAAAATTAAAATAAAAAATAAATTAGAACAAAAAAAACAAAATCAAACGAATTCTTTTTTAATTTCTTCCAGAGCATTTTTTTCAAGTCGGCTCACCTGTGCTTGAGAAATCCCAACCTGTGAACTTATCTCCACTTGCGTTTTTCCCAAAAAATATCTCAACCACAAAATCTCTTTTTCACGGCTTTTTAGCCCATTAAGTGCCTCTTTTAGTGCCACATGCTCAATAAATTCATCACTGCTATTTTTAACATCTTTAATTTGGTCCATCACAAGAACACTCTCATCGCTGTCGTTATAAACGTTTTCAAAAAGCGAAATTGGTTCGGAAATGGCATCAAGTGCGTTCAAAACTTCTCTCAATTTCAGCCCCGCTTCGTCCGCAATCTCGTCTAAATTTGGCTCATTTGGATTGCCTTTTGAGAGTTTATCTCGTGCTTGAAGAGCCCTATATGCGGTGTCTCTCAAACTTCGGCTCACTCGCACAGGCGAATTATCTCTCAAAAATCTCCTAATTTCACCGATAATCATCGGCACAGCATAAGTGGAAAATTTTACATTAAAGTTTTCGTCAAAATTCTCCATTGCCTTTATGAGTCCAACAAATCCGACTTGAAAAATATCGTCAACATTGTCTCTTTTTGTGGCAAATCGCTTCACCACGCTGAGAACAAGTCGCATATTTGAATAAAGAAAAAGTTGACGAGCGTCTTCGTCGCCAGTTTTAAGTCTTTTCATAAGGACAGCAATTTCCTGTGCTTTTAACTTCGGAATTTCAGCGGTGTTAATCCCGCAGATGTCCACTTTATTTGCCATTTTTTACCACTTTTAATGTTTGAATAAAAGTAGGTTGTCCTATTGAAAAAAATATTATTCAAAAATAGTTGTTAAATTAAAGTAATTTTTGCGAAATTTGTTTTATTTTATATTTTTTTTGCATAAAGATAACTATTAATTGATTGAGGGAATAAAATGGAAACTTCTTTCACGGAACTAAGAAACAAAGAAGTCATAAATGTGCTGAGCGGTCGCTTGCTTGGAAACATAAATGACGTCATCATAGATTTGTCACGAAATTGCGTGCTTGGCTTTATGGTGCCAAATTGCAAATCTTTTTTAAATTTTTTTCGCCCCACTCAAGAGATTTTCATTCCATATTGCAACATTTGCAAAATTGGGGAAGATGTCATTTTGGTGGAAGTCGTGGAAACCCCTCACAAAAAGAATAGAAACAAACCTGTTCGCATTTTTGACGCAGGCGAAACTGCCGATGAAAATGTAACTGAAGAAACAACAACTAAAAAAACAGTTTGAAAAAAATTAATTTTTTGATATAATTTTGAGGAAATAAAGTTGAGGATAAAATTATGAAATGTATATTTTGTGGCTTTGAAGACAGCAAAGTGATTGATTCTCGTGCTTGTGAAGACAGCAATTCCATCAGACGCAGACGCGAATGTTTGAAGTGTGGCAAGCGTTTCACCACCTATGAAATGATTGAAAGCACCCCCGTTCTTGTCATAAAAAATGACGGTTCAAGGCAAGTTTTTGACCCGCAAAAGATTAAGCGTGGCATCATTAAATCTTGCGAAAAGAGGCCAGTTACAATGACTCAAATCGACGAACTTGTGTCTAGCATCGAAAAGCAAATCAGCAACTCACTCGACCAAGAAGTTAAAAGTTCGGCTATTGGTGAAATGGTGATGGAAAGGCTTAAAAAACTTGACGAAATCTCCTATGTTCGATTTGCTGCTGTATACAGAAAATTCAAAGATCTCACAACGTTCATCACTTTTTTAAATACAGTATCTTAATTTTAATATAATTTTTAAATACTTTTCATAATCATAAGTTATGGAAAGTTTTTTTTCGTTGTGCCAAGGCTATGAAAACATTAGATATAAAATAGTTAAAATAGACGCAAGTGGCAAAGTCAAAAGGCGACTACTCGACCTCGGATTTGTCGACGCAAGCGTCATCATTTTAAAAAAATCAAACTTTAAAGGGGTGTTTCTCTTGCAAATAAGGGGCTATGTTTTGTCGCTCAAAAGAAAAGAAGTTTCCTCAATTATGGTGGAAAATTATAGATAAAATTGTATTTTTGAAGAAAAATTAAAAAAAATTGAAAAAGAAAAATTGAAAAAGAAAAATTGAAAAAGAAAAATTGAAAAAGAAAAATTGAAAAAAAAAGGTGAAAAATGAGTGAAAAAGAAGTTATTTTGGTGAAAGAAAATGTCTGAAAAGTTGATGCTTGTGGGCAACCCAAATGTTGGGAAAACAACGCTTTTTAATTGCCTCTCAAACAGTTTTGAACACACTGGAAATTGGCACGGCGTGACGGTTGACAAAAAGGAAAAACAAATCGAATGTTTAGGGAAAAAGTTCGACCTTGTCGACCTGCCGGGGCTTTATTCGCTCTCAAGTTTCAGTTTTGAGGAGCAAGTTTCCATTGATTATATCCAAAAAAATTCTGGCATCGTCATCGATGTCGTCGACGGCAATGTCCTTCAAAGAAATCTTTATCTAACTTTGGGTCTACTTGAAATGAATATTTCTCCCGTTATTTTCGTCAATTTTGCAAAAGAAATAAAGGAAAAGGGAACGATTTATGACTATAAAAAACTTTCGCAAATTTTAGGAGTTTGTGTTATTTCAATTGATAAAAAAATAGAAAAAAATTTACTTGAAAAATTAACAAAAAAATTTGAAAATTTTTCAACCCCTTTGCCATATCTTTGCAAATTGCCACTAGACGAAATTAAAGAAATTTTGACAAAAGAGCAAATGCAAATCTTTTATGGCAAAGAAAACTTTTTGTGTATAAAAATTTTGGAACAAGACGAAAGTGTTTTTGAAAAAATAAACTTAACAGAAATCCAAAAAAAGAGAGTTAATAGGATAATTGAAAAAGAAGATTTTTTATCAAAAATTGCTTCACTTCGCTTTGAATACATTTCTCAAATTATGAAAGAAATCACTGTTAAAAAAGGTGAAAGTGTCTATGGCAAACACAAAATTGATAAGATTATTTTAAACAAATTTTTATGTTTCCCCATTTTTCTTCTCATTTTATTTGGCATTTTTTTCATCACTTTTTCGTCTGTCGGGTCATTTTTATCGCAAGGATTAAAAGAACTCTTCGACCTCGTCGCCATTCCAACAAAGCAATTTCTCATCAGCATAAATTCTCCCATTTGGGTGGTGGGGCTTTTTTCGACGGCGATAATCTCGGGCGTGGGCGGGCTCCTCAGTTTCATTCCGCAAATTGTGCTTCTATTTTTATTTTTGTCACTGCTTGAAGACAGCGGATATATGTCGCGTCTAGCATTTTCTTTTGAGGAAATTTTCTATAAATTTGGGCTGAGTGGCAAAAGTATTTTCACCATTTTGATGAGCCTTGGGTGCTCGACAACGGCGGTGATGACGGCAAGAAACATTGAAGATAAAAATACAAAATTAAAAACTGCAATGCTCACGCCATATATGAGTTGCAGTGCAAAATTGCCCATTTATGCAGTTATTGGCGGGTCTTTTTTTGGCAAGGGCAACATTTTAGTCATCATTTCAATGTATGTTTTGGGGCTAATTGTCGCACTCATCGTGTCAAACATTCTAAATCGTGGCAAACTAAGAAGCGGGGAAAGGTCTTTTATCCTCGAATTTCCGCAATACAGACTCCCAAATTTCAGGCGTGTTTTCAGTGTTATCTGGCAAAATTGCAAGACATTTGTGGTGAAAGTGTCCACGATTTTGCTTTCTTTCAGTGTAATTGTTTGGATTTTGCAAAATTTCAGTTTTTCGTTTATCTATGTTCCGACAAGCACCTATGCGGTGAGTATGCTTGAAACAGTCGGCAAATGGCTGTGCTTCATATTTGTCCCAATTGGACTTGGCAACTATGGCATTGTCGTCAGTTTGCTTGTTGGGGTGATGGCAAAGGAAATGGTGGTCGCCACAATGGCGATAATAAACAAAGTGCCAAACTCAAACAATTTTGACGAGCAACTAGGGAGTAGTTTTCTCTCAAGCGGTTTTGTTATAACTTTTTCGCCCGTCACCGCAATTGTGATGATGGTGTTTAGTCTTCTATATCTCCCTTGCGTGTCCACAATGGCAGTTTTAAGGCAAGAAATTGGGCTAAAATGGACACTTTTTGCCTGCACACTTCAATTTTCCATTGCATATGGAATTTGCTTTTTAATCTACAATTTTGCAACGGGAAGCGCTGTTTTTAAATTTTTGATTGGTTTTCTCGTGCTTTTAGGAACTTTTCTTTTGCTCATTTTTTCAAAAAAGACATGCGAAAAATGTTCAACTTGCAACTTTAATTGCAAAAAATGTTTTTTGTTAAATAATTGATAAAAAATTTTTTATGTGATACAATTCATTACAAAGAATTAAACTAAAAAGTTTGTTTTTGATAGTAATATAAAGGAAAAATTAATTTTGAAATCACTAGTTGCCGTTGTTGGCAGACCAAATGTTGGTAAAAGCACCTTTTTTAACAGAATATGTGGCAGAAGAATAAGCATTGTCGATGACATTGCAGGTGTCACGCGGGACAGAATTTATGGAGACGCTGAATGGCTCGGCAACTATTTTACGCTTGTGGACACAGGTGGGCTCGACTTTGAAAATAGAGGCGAGATTGAGAAAAATATATTGGCACAAGCCCAGATTGCCATTGATTTAGCACAAGTAATTTTGTTTTTTGTCGACGGCAAAGAGGGGATTACAAATGCCGACAGAGAAGTTGCCGATTTTCTTATGAAAAAAACAAGAAAAGAAGTAATTTTAGTTGTGAACAAACTAGATAATTTTGAGATTGAGAAATCTTTTGATTTCTATGAACTTGGGTTCAAGCGAGTTTTCCCCATTTCTTCAGAGCAAGGAAAGGGGTTAGGTGAACTTTTAGACGAGATTATTGTTTGCTTGAAAGATAAAAATGCTTTAAAAGAAGAGAAGCCAGATGCCATCAAAATTGCCATTGTGGGCAAGCCAAATGCAGGGAAAAGCAGTCTGGTGAACAAATTTTTGGGTGAAGAAAGGCTTGTCGTCAGCAAAATTGCTGGCACCACACGCGACGCTATTGACTCTGAATTTAGATATAACGGCAAAGATTATATTCTCATCGACACCGCAGGGCTTCGCAAGAAAAACGCGATTGAAAGCGGTTCAATTGAGAGATACAGTGTTTTGAGGACGATTGAAGCAATCAAACGAGCCGACATTGTGCTTGTGATGATTGACGTTGCCGACGGCATAACAGAGCAAGACATAAAAGTGGCAGGGTTCGTCCACGAACAGCACAAGCCAAGCATAATTGTGCTTAACAAATGGGATTTGATTGAAGATAAAGACGGATATACAATCAACAAATACACCGATAATTTGAAAGAAGACTTGAAGTTTATGGACTATTTTGTCCCCCTTTTTGTGTCTGTTAAATCAAATCAAAGAATTCCAAAGATTATGGAAACAGTGGAAAAAGTCCTTCAAAATGCGAACAAACGCATCACCACAGGGCAACTCAACGACATCATTCAAACTGCAATCAATTTGAAACAGCCACCTTCCAAGAATGGTCAAAGGCTCAAAATTTTATATGCAACGCAGACAGGTGTTATGGTTCCAACATTCGTCATCTTTGTGAATGACAAGGAAAATATGCACTTTTCATATTTGAGATATCTTGAAAACACCATAAGAAAGGCGGTCGATTTCAGTGGCACGCCAATTAAAATTGTGATTAAAAATCGAACTGATAAGGAAGAATAAGAAAGTGGAATGGTGGAAATATGTCATTTTAATAATAATTTCCTACCTTATAGGTAATATTTTTTTCGCCAAAATAATCAGCAAAGCAAATCACTACGACATTTTAAAAGCCGGCAGTGGCAACCCGGGGACTATGAATATGATCAGAAATCTTGGTTTTTGGGTCGGCTTAATCACTCTTTTGTTTGATATGTTAAAGGGAATTATCCCTGCTCTTTTTGGCAAATGGCTGTTTGGGTGGACGGGGATAGAGTCCTACATTGGCTTATTTTTGGGTGGATTGTTCTCACTTGTTGGCACGATTTTTCCGCTGTTCTATCATTTTAAAGGTGGGAAAGGTGTCGCTGCTGTCTATGGAATGTTTTGTGTCGCAACTCCTGTTTTAGGTGTCCTCACTTTTGTTTTTGGATTTCTATTCTTGCTTTTGTTCGACTATGCGTCGGTGATGTCTTTTTGCATCGTCACCATTTTCACAATCTATGAGGCATATTCTTTGGGACTTCTAACAGGGCAAGGCAACATAGTTTTAAGTTTTTTGCTCTTTGCAATTTTTTTCCTCATCATATACGCTCACAGGCGAAACATTTTCAGGCTTTTAACTGGCAAAGAGAATAGGTTAAATTTTAAAAAGAGTTTTTTAAAACATTCCTCAAAAAATAAACTCAGCAAATTGGAAAAAGAACAAATAAAAAGAAAAGAAATAGGCTGACTTTTTCTTTTTTTTTGCATAACGATAATTTCTTAGTCATATATTTTGTTATAACGAATTTACACGGAGGAACATAATGAATTCAAACAATATATATGATGACATTTCAACAAGGACATCTGGCGACATCTATCTTGGTGTTGTCGGACCTGTTCGTTGCGGAAAATCCACGTTCATCACAAATTTTATGAATGAAATGGTATTGCCAAACATAACAAATGACTATGATAAAATACGAACAGTAGACGAACTTCCTCAAAGTGCCGACGGCAAAACAATAATGACGACGCAACCCCGTTTTGTGCCAAAAGAGGCAGTCAAAATTACAGTTAATGAAAAAGTGAATTTGAAAATTCGCCTTGTGGATTGCGTGGGATACACAGTAAGCGGGGCAGAAGGACTCGTTGAAAACAACAAACCTCGACTTGTCAAAACACCTTGGAGCGACAAATCTCTTTCTTTTGAAGACGCAGCGGAAATTGGCACAAAAAAAGTTATCACCGACCATTCGACGATTGCAGTGGTGCTCACGACAGACGGAAGTTTTGGAGAACTTCAAAGGAAAAGTTTTGTAGACGCCGAAAATAAGGCAATCCTTGAACTAAAAGCCCTTGGAAAACCTTTTGTTGTCGTCATAAATTCAGCAAGACCAAAAGATGAAGACACGCTTTCTTTGAGAGAGTCTCTTAGCAAAAAATATGAAATCCCCGTGATAACATTGGACGTTTTAAACTTAACACAGCAAAATATAAACGAAATTTTCTCAAATATTTTGCAAGAATTTCCATTATATTCTCTGCGGGTTAAGATGCCAAGTTGGCTCCAAGCACTGCCATATGACGACGAACTCATTCAAGAAATTGTCGCTCAAAGCAAATATATAATTGACAAAACAAGAAAAATTGGCGAACTTGACAGTGAAAAAATGGCGTTTGAGGCAAGTGAAAATTTTGAAACAGTGAGTATGGCTGGCATCGATATGGGGAAAGGAATTGCATATCTTGACATCAAGCCAAAGCAAGACTTGTTCTACAAAGTGCTTTCTCGTGAATGCGACCAAAAAATTTCCAGCGATTTTGAACTTGTTACTTACATCAAAAAACTTGCTTACGCAAAAGGTGAATATGATAAATTTAGTGAGGCACTCTCGCAGGTGGAAGAAACGGGATATGGAGTTGTCAGTCCAAAAATTGAAGAAATGACACTTGAAGAACCCGAAATGGTGAAACAAGGTTCTCGTTACGGCGTCAGGCTCAAAGCCAGTGCTCCAAGTTGGCATATAATGAAAGTTGATGTCGAAACAGAGATAAGCCCAATCGTGGGCTCCGAGCAACAAAGTGAAGAACTTGTGAAATATCTTTTAAAAGAGTTTGAAAACAATCCAAAAAGCCTTTGGGACACAAATATGTTTGGCAAGAGTATGCACAGCCTTGTGAACGAAGGGCTTAACAAAAAAATCGTGCAAATGCCTGTCGAGGCTCAGAGAAAAATTAGAAAAACTCTTTCAAGGATTGTCAACGAGGGCAAGGGCGGAATAATTTGCATATTGCTTTAATTATAAAGATAAATTAACAAAAAAAAATAATTTCTAAACATTAAAAAACTCACCTAAAAAGTGAGTTTTTTTAAAGAATAGATTAAAAAAAATACAAGTTATTTTACTCCCCAAAATGAGATTCGTCCTTTTTCAATTAGTGGCACGAAGAGAATCCAAAGTGCACTTAGTCCAACGAGAATGTAGACAATTCTGAGAAGAATGGCAACTCCTCCCACCAGCAGACTCACAATGTTTATTGTGAATATTCCAATAATCAGCCAGTTAAGCCCCCCGATTATAAGAAGAATCCAAGCAATTATGTTAGCAATTTTCATAATTAACCCCCTTTTTATGCTAGTTTAAGTTTTAAAAAAATTTTTATTCAAATTTTTTAAAATATTAAATATTGACTTCTTGTTTTTTATATAATAGAATAAAAACACAAAGTGAGGAAGAAATGCAAAGAAAAATAGGGGACTCCATCATTGCAGTTTATAGCGCAGAAAATATAGAAATTGATGGCAAACGGATAAGTTTTAATGGTGACAATTTAGTTGATGAAAATGCAGAAAAAACTGGAACTTTTTTTGGTGAAGACTATGGTAAAGAGTCATTTTTAACCAATCCAGCTGAAGTTTTTGCATATCTCTTAATAATGGAAAACAAAGCACTTTTGAAAGATGAGAGAAGGTCAGAAATTTATAAAGATAAATTATTAGGAAGGATTAATAGATTTATAGATTTTCCAAGTATTTTCACAAAGGAAGAATTTCACGATGTTGTGAGAAAAATATTTTTACAAAAAAATGCTAATCCTCATCATTTTTTTGATGAATTGGAAGAAAATATGGATTTGTCAAACAAAGGTGAAAGTAATCACGAGATTATTAAAAATGCTTTTATTATGAGATTAAAGAATATAATTAAAATTTATAATCTAACAAAACCAGAGGATATAATTTCTCAGATTTCCAATTTGGAAACTCCTCCAAAAGGATATTCAAAAACAAGCCTAATCACAAATGCAATGGATATTTTTAACGCCCAAGAAAATTTACTTTTAAAAAACTTTCCAGAACTTTTTGAAGGTTTTAGATTTATGCCATACGATTGGGATTGGGCAGATAAACTTATTAAAGAAATCAATGAAGGGAAAATAAGGAATAATGCAAAAGCAATTATTGACAATAATGAAGCAATTGACATCTGCCAGCATATGAAAGCAATACAAATTTCTCTTAATGATTTAATTGAACTTTTAACCTACAATTCCCACAAGGTTTTGAAAAAAGAGGCCGAACCAGAATTTCCTACAAACTATTTTAATGTCGACTCTTCTGAATTTTTTTTAGAATAAACTTTAAACAACTCACAAATTTGTGGGTTTTTTATTTTCAGAAAATAGTTTAAAAAGCAATCCAGCATTGACATTCGAACTTAATTGGGATAAAATATTATAATAAGTGAGGAATTTGTGATGAAAAAAAAGGTTGATGTTAAAGTTAAACGTTTCAATTTGAGTGGCTACGTTGAGGACGATGCTGTTAAAGAAGGCACTATTTTAGACCAAGATTATGGCAAGGGTTTATTTCTTGAAGATGCAGTTGAGGCACTTGCATATGCACTCATAATGGCACACAAAGATGTATTAATGAGTGAGTCTAACAAGCCAAATTTTAACGTGACAATGATTTTGCAAAAAATTGACGATTTGGTTGATTTTCCAGAAGAATATTCAAGGGAAGATTTTCTAAAAGATGTCAAAAAGACTTTTGCTCAAAAAGAATTTAATCCTGCCGACTTTATGAAAATATTAGAAGAAAACATTTGCACAGAAAATGAAAAAAGATATAACTATAAAATGATTAAAAAAGCCTTTTTTAAAAAGATTGAAAAAGTTCTTAAAATTGATAAAAATACAAAAAAAGAATCTGTTTTATTGCAGTGTTTGAGCATTGAACCTCCTCCTCATGGGTATTTAAAAACAGAATTTATTGGGTGCGCAATTAATTTTATTGATGAATTGTCCACAATTTTTGTTGAAAGTAACCCCCAGTTTTTTGAGCAAACAGATTTTTCAAAAGAAAACTGGTTTGAAGATTTTATTTTAAAACAAAAAATCAGTATGCTAAAAAGAGATAAAAATAGTGTGCAAGACTATGAAAAAGTTGATGCTTTTTATCAAATGAAAGCCCAATTTAATTCTTTTGAAGATTTATTTGATATTTTGCAAAAAGATGAAAAATACATTCAAGATAGCGTTCTCGGGGTAAATAGTTTTACACAGAAATCATCTCAAAAGAACGAGCAAAAGAGAGAAAATGATTATAAACAGTTATATTGATTAAAATTATTTTTAAGATTTTAATTTAAAAGCAAGAAAAAACAAGAACAATTTTTGCAAAACAAAGTGCAAAGAAAGTCCTTGTTTTTTATTAAAAAAAAAGACCGTAGCAACAGTCTTTATTGGGGTGAAAGATGGGATTTGAACCCACGACCTCCAGATCCACAATCTGGCGCTCTAACCAACTGCGCTACATCCACCATATTGGTGTTCCAGGAGGGATTCGAACCCCCGACACCCGCCTTAGAAGGGCGGTGCTCTATCCAACTGAGCTACTGAAACAAATGTGGAGCGGGTGAAGGGAATCGGACCCTCGCGGCCAGCTTGGAAGGCTGGAACTCTACCACTGAGCTACACCCGCATAAAATTAAAGCAATTTTTAATGCAAAATAACTCTACCACACAATTATTTTATTGTCAACTTTTTGTTTTGAAAATTTGCAAAAATTGTATTGATTTTTATATGATTTTATTGCATAATATATAAATATTCAGTGGGGTGTCGCCAAGTGGTAAGGCATTGGACTCTGACTCCAACATTCGTAGGTTCGAATCCTTCCACCCCAGCCATCTTTTTTGAAAAATAAAAAGAAAAATTTCAAAAAAAACAAAAAAAATACTTGATATTTTCAGCGTTAGAAGTTATAATAGCAAAGTCGTGGGAAGTAGTGGGGTGTCGCCAAGTGGTAAGGCACAAGACTTTGACTCTTGCATCCGTAGGTTCAAATCCTGCCACCCCAGCCAAATAAGATTCACTAGCTCAGCTGGTAGAGCACTTGACTTTTAATCAAGGGGTCCCGAGTTCAAACCTCGGGTGGATCACCATCTTTTTAGAATAAGATTATATAAAATCATATAAAAATTTATAAATATATTTTTTAATTTAATCTTTTTAATTATAAATAGGCGGATGTGGCGAAATTGGTAGACGCGCTAGACTTAGGATCTAGTGGGCGACCTTGGGGGTTCGAGTCCCTTCATCCGCACCAAAGAAACAGTCGAAAGACTGTTTTTTAGTGCGGGTGCAAGGGGTTCGAACGGAGCGTAAAAAAATGTGATAGTATCACATTTTTAGCGAGTGGCGTGATAGCCTTATGCAAAAATAATTTGAAAAGAAATTGTTCATAAAACGCTTTTGAAAGAAAAAATATTATTACAAGCGGAGCGAGTCCCGGCGTCCCGCACCAAAGAAACAGTCGAAAGACTGTTTTTTAGTGCGGGTGCAAGCGGTTAAAAAATCAAATATTTACAACTGTCTATTTTTATGATAAAATCTAAAAATATATAGGAGTTTTGTGAATGAAAAAATTACTTTTTGAGAAAAAATCAAATATTGAAATATTAAAATACTATATGAATAAGCGTGTTGATTGTGATAAGGATCACATTGAAAAATTAAAAGCAGTCAAAACAGATATAACTAAAAATGTAATCCAAAAGATGATTTTAAAATCAAATATACATAAAGAGCATGAGAATGATGTGAAATGCTATGAAAACATATCTGAAAAATTAAGAAATGTTAGTAATTCAAAACTAATTTTTTATATAGGTTCTCAGGTAGTTGAAAATGAAACGAGGGACTATTACTACTCCTATGATAAAGAGCGAGTTGTTTATGTTCAAAGACCATTAATATTAGGTAAAGAAAAAAACAGGCTTACGATTAAAAATGAGATTGATGTTCACACCCTTTTTGAACAACTGGATATAAACAAAGTTAGGAAAAAATTGAAAAAATATGTTGATGCTATGATTGAAGAAAACGACCCTCAAACTTGGGACGAACTAAACGAACTTATCATTGAGGATTTGTTGGAAAACAAAAACATTTTAACTGAAAAAGAAAGCACTTCAATTAAAGAAGAAAATATCTCAAATCAAAATATGACAAACTTAAACGAAGAAGAGAGTTCTGAAAATGGAACTAATGAAGTAACAAACCAAAAAGAGAAAATTAAAACTGAAAAAGAAGAAACCTTGGAATTTTAAAAAATAGTGATAATAAAATGAGTTACAATTTGTAATTCTTTTTATTTTTTTAAAAGTAATTTTTATATATTTTTTTGCTGATACTAAGAAAAAAATATTATTTTGATGACAAATGTTGTCTTATATTTTTACATATACTAAACTTGTAAAATAATTTTGACGGGTGAAAATTTTGGAAGATAGAGTTTATTTTGTGATTGATATGAAGTCTTTTTTTGCCTCGGTTGAATGTGCCGAACGAGGGCTTGACCCAATGACCACAAACCTTGTCGTCGCTGATGAAGAGCGTTCAAAGGGAACAATTTGTCTGGCTGTCACTCCCGCAATGAAAAAATTTGGCGTGAAAAATCGTTGTCGACTTTTTGAAATTCCAAAGGGAATTGACTACATCATTGCCAAACCTCGAATGAAAAAATACATCGATTATTCTGCAAATATCTATGCGATATACCTAAAATACATTGATAAAAACGACATTCACACATATTCAATTGACGAATGTATCATAGATGCCACGGACTATTTGAAACTATATAATTTGAAAACAAAAGAATTTGTTCAAAAATTGATGGGCGAAATTTTGGAAACTTTGCACATTCCATCGAGTGCGGGCATTGGCACAAATATGTATCTTGCAAAGATTGCCCTTGACATAACAGGCAAGAAAACACCCGACAGAATCGGCTGGCTTAACGAGGAAAAATATCGGCAAACCCTTTGGAAACACACTCCGCTGAGAGATTTTTGGCAAATTTCATATGGCACGGAAGAACGACTTGCAAAATATGGCATTTATGATATGGAACGCCTCGCCCATTTTGACGAAAATATTTTGTATAAGGAGTTTGGAGTGAATGCGGAACTCCTCATCGACCACGCGTGGGGAAGAGAAACTTGCTTGATGAGTGATATAAAAAGTTATAAATCAAAGTCAAAATCAATCTCGTCTTCGCAAATTCTTCCAAAAAACTACACTTTCAATGAGGCAAAAATTGTGTTAAAAGAGATGATTCAAAACGGTTGTTATGATCTTACAAATCAAAATTATGCCACAAGTTTCATTGAAGTTTTTGTTGCCTATGGCGACAAACGTGGCGACATTTCAAAGGGAATTGAGCATTTGAATGCAAACACAAACCTATATTCAATCATTGTGAAAAGTGCAGAAAAAATTTATAATGAGGTGGTGAAAGCCTCTCGTCTCGTCAGAAAAGTTGGTTATGTTTTTATGGACATCACATCAAGCGAATGTGAGCAATATGACTTTTTCACAGACTTAAACAAAGTTAAAAAAGAGAAAAATATGGTGAAAACTGTTCTTGATGTGAAAGATAAATATGGTAAAAACTCACTTATCAAAGGGCTAGATTTAGACGAAAAAGCAACCCAAAGAGAGAGAAATACATCAATTGGAGGTCACAAAAGTGGAGAGGACTAAAATGCCACGCCAAAATCGTGCCAAGCAATTTGCTCCTTTTGACGCGCTGAAAGGACTTCAACTTGCTTTGAGAGAAAAGGAAAAAGAACACGAAAAAGAGATAAAAGACAAACGCATTTTTCAAAAAATTGAAGATGACACTTAACATAAATTGAAAATAAAGCATAAAACACATTATGACTGAATATATTTTAATCTTTGATAGTGGGAGTGGCGGAAAATTTGTTTTAAACGAACTTAAAAAAGTTTTGCCACACGAAAATTACATATTTTTTTGTGATGAAAAAAATTGCCCATACGGAAATAAAAAAATTAAAACATTAAAGTCAATTGTCTCAAAAACCCTTGAAAATCTTCTTAAAACAAACAACATAAAATTGCTAATTATCGCCTGTAACACGATAAGTAGTCTCTTTAAAGATTATTTATCTCTGCATTTTTCAAATTGTCCAATTCTTTTCGTTGAGCCAGAACTTAATGAAAAAATTTTAGAAAATAAAACACTTGTGATTGCCACGTCAAACACGATAAAACATAGTAAAATAATTCATTTTTATAAGGGAAGTCCTAACCTTTTTTTGCAAGGATTTGGCAATCTTGCCATTAAAATTGACAAATGTAATGGGGACTTTGGCGAAATAAAAAGTATATTAACAACTCAACTCTCAAAGTTTAAAAATTGTAAAATAAAGAATGTTGTTCTTGGTTGCACTCATTATAATTTCATAAAAAAAGAGATAAAAGAAGTTTTAAGTAATGAAATAATTTTTTATGAAAACAGCAAAAAGATTGCTCGTAAAGCAAAAAGCACACTCAAAAAAATGAATAGATTGAATTAGAATTTATCAAAAAATGAAACTATTTTTTTAAATAAAATCTAAATTTATAATAAAAAAGTTGCAATTTTATATTGTTGTGATATAATAAAAAAGTAAAAAATGGTCTTATAGCTCAGTTGGTTAGAGCGCTTCGTTCACATCGAAGAGGTCATAGGTTCGAGTCCTATTAAGACTACCAAAATTTTGCCCGCACAAAGCGGGTTTTTTTATTCTTAGAACATAAAATGTATTATTTTGAAAAATAAAAAAACATATCTTTATTTAAAACAATACTTTGCTTTTATTAAAAAAATTTTAAACTTTTTTCAATAAAAAAATCACCCAGAAGTAGGGTGAAATTTTTCTTAATACAGATAATATTATATAATTGAAATTTTTATTATTAAATTCCTAGATCCATTTTTTCTTCGTATAATTTGTCATTATTTCTAACAGACTTAATGGCATATTTATCAGCCGCATTAGGATTAAAATCTATACTACCTGTGGATAAATATCTTTTTGCCACATATTGTTTTTGCTCGTTTTTTGTCATAGAGATCCAAATTTTATATAAATCACAAATTCCAAGATAAGTATATGACAAGTCTTCCATCTCAGTTTCAAGTGATTTGATATTATATTTATAAATTTTTGATGTGATTTTTGAGGACAAATTATGATTAATTAACCCATTTCGTTTTTTTTCGCAAAGACTTGACATGTTTAAAATTTCACTGAGGTGATCTTCAATACTAGTTTTTTCTTCATCTGCAACAGATTGCCAAAATTCATCAAAATTTTTATTTGACAATTCTTCTAAGAACCCAATAAAGTCCTTAAATCTTCTACCTTCAAAATATTTAGATGCAATTTGAAATTGATTTCTATCAACATCATCTTTAAATTTAATAACAGTATTTGGTTTATAATGATTTTTTGAAAATAAAATTATCTCATTTCCAACTTCTCTTTGTAAGACACTAAATGCAAGTGGGGTAGTCTTATATTGAGTTATAGGATATTGACCATAGAAACCTAATTGCTCTTGTCTATAATCCTTTTCATCATTTTTTTCAACTTGTTCATTCACAATAGCCTCATCAATATTTCTTTCTTCCATTTTTACACCTCCTAATTTGATGTTAAGTATAACATACATTTTTTCAATTTTCAATATAATATTTTTTAAGCATTTTCAATGAAAAGTGAAGAAATTTTCAAACAAAAAAAACACCCAAAATAATTTGAGTGTTTAAATTTTTTAATATATTTATTTAGAATTTTTCTTTGTTGTTACTTTTTTCTTTGTTGTCTTCTTAACAGCAGGCTTTTTGTCGGCAACTTGGGCAGTTTTTTCTGTTTTCTCAGCCATTTTTTCTGCTTTTTTTGGAAGATTTGCAGAGATTAAACTGTATAACTTTTCATTGTCAACCACAGAAATGTAGAAATATTCTCTTTTGCCTTTATTTTCTGTTGCAATCTCAATTCTTTCTCTTGAAAAGATAAGAGAACCTGCGATCGTGTTAAGTTTGTTAACAGACACAACTTTGTCGAGAAAAATCACTTTTTTGAAAGCCCCAGTCTTAATTACAAGCACATTATTTCTAAGTTCACAAGATGCAAAGATGATTGCAGTGTTGTAAAGAATGAAAATGCTTAGAACAATTCCGAAAAGAATTAAAAAGAAAATTGCAGCATATTCAGACCACAGCCCAACGAAAGGAATGAACATTAAGAAGAGAAGTGCCAAATTAGAAAGAGTAATCAAAAGATAGTCACGTTTAATTTTAAATTCCATAATAAACTCCTTTTTTTATTGACATTATATAACAAGTGAAAGTTTATTCAAAATAAAAATTAACATATTTTTTATTTTTTTTATTTGTGCAAGAAATTTTTTAAAAAACTTTTAAAACGTCATCAAATTAATTGTCTGAAATTAAGTTTTCAAACACATATTCATAGATTTGCGCTGCCTTTTTGTTCCATTTTTTCCCTGCCGTCACAGCGGAACTTCTGGTGGAAGTTTTGAGCCTGATTTCAAACATTGGCTGTGCAATTATTGGTTCTTTAATCTTAAAAACAACAGTGTGAGAGCCGTCGTGATTTTTAAAATATTCATATACATATTCCTGACTTCGCTTAAAAACCATTCTGTTTGTTTTGGCGTAATTAAAAATTTCCTCACGAGTATGTTGTTTGATGCGATTGAAAAAATTCGCAAGACAGTTTCTTCCGTCCATAGTGATTGTATATCTCGTGTCTTTTGGGTTATTTTCAGCCCCACTTCCGTCCAGTTTGCAGAGAAAATTGACATCAAGCAGTTGCGACAACGATTCTTTACAATCCATATATTTTAGCCAGTCATTTCTGCTGGTGCAAATGTCAACAATGGAGTCTTCCGTCAGCGGGATTTCCATTTTGTCGAAAACAAAAAGTAAAATAAGTTTGTTAACTGTTTCATCTTGAAGTATATTCATATTTCAATCCTTTTTAAACGAAAGCAATTATAGCATATAATCAAAAAAAAACAAATAAAAATGAATTTTTTGTCCTAAAATCGTTTTTAAAAAAATTAAATTGTGATATTATGTAGTGAATAAATAAATTAAAATCCTTTTGAATTGGAGGAAAAATGGAACAAAATCAAAAAATTGATATTTCAGATTTTATCACATCTTGCAACGAATTCATTGAAGGGAAATTCATTCTTGCAGATATTAAGATTTCCAAAATTTTGCGTTCAATCTCCACTTTAAAAGAAATATATAACCTCATTGCCGAGAGTCTTATCAACTATGATTTTGAAAGAGAATTCAAAAAAATCAAAGACAGTAGTGTTGGCAAAGGAAGCAATCACCTCGAACTTCCTCTTGATAATCAACAAATCATTCCGCTTGTTTTTTCAATGCTTGTGGAGATAGACAGTAAAAAGTTAAATTTTGACACTCTTCTTTCTTCTTCATTCCCGATTGCAAACACTCAAAAAGAGGAATATGAACTCTTTTCAAAATATGTCATTTTGCCTTTTAGGAACGCTATTGCGCAGATTTTTGGAGTGGATGCGAAAAATTATATTTTTGAGGAAAAGATTGTGGAAGAAGAGATAAATATCATTGATAAAAAATTAAAAGAGATTGAAGAACTCGACCTTGAACTTGTTAAGAAAAATGAAATTGACAAGCAACTTGAAGCCGTGAATGCAGAAAATGTTGCATCAAAAATTGAGGAAGAAGACCTATTGGAGCAACAAAATTCAAAAAAAGCAAATGATGAAGAAATATCTTTGCTTTTCAGCAGGATTTCCAGAATGTGTGGCATCATCGAGAGTAAGTCAATAGGGATAAAAGACACCCTCAAAAAGTCAAATATATATCTTATTGTTGATGCACTCATTGAGAGTTGTGCGATTAAAAACAAAAAGATTGCCGTGGCTCTAATTTTATCACTTAACCTTGTCGCTCACAGAGAACGAGTCATCAAACAAGAACTCAAAGAGATTAATAATATTTGCTTTGAATTTTATGCCTAATTATAAAAATAATCTATATTTTGGCACAAAATTGTGCTAATATTGGGCTAAAATGTTGTTTAAAGAACTATTATGCAATTCTTTTGAAAATTCAATTTATTTTAAAAAACTACTATGCAAACAATCAAACTCAAAAGAAATGCAATCAGCGTTTGGGTAATTTTTGTGAGTAAAAAATATCTGTATGAAATGCCAATTTTAGACAAGAAAAAGTTGCTTTGCAGATGAATGGACAATCCTCCAAAAGAAATGAGCGTGCAAAGAGAACACCCCAAAATAGTTGATGAAAAACTGTCGTTTGTCAGACTTACACAGCCATTTGTCACTTCCACCAAACCTTTTATAATGCTTTCAAAAATATTGTTTCCAAAAATACTTGCAAAAAAGTTGTTTATTATTTCAAAAATTTTTAAGTTTGTGACAAATTCCATAAGTGAAAAGCAAAGTGAAATGTAACCCCCAATCATCAGCACCGAAATTATGGTGTTAAACATAATGTCATTCAGTGTTTCTTTTTTAATATTTGGCATATTTTGTGATAAATTTATTTTATTTTCGCCTTTTTTTTCTTTCAAATTTCTATAAAATAAACCATTTATGAGTGCCGAAAGAATGTGACAAATGAAGACAACGATGCCCAAAGTTGTGTTTGAAAACATTCCCACCGCCACACTTCCAACGACAAACATTGGACCCGACGTCGAGCAGAATGAAATCATTCGTTTTGCATCATTTTTTGAAATCAATTTTTGGCAGGAAAATTCGTATATTAATTTTGCACCAAGCGGATATCCCGTGAGAATACTCATAAAAAAAATATATCCCCCAAAACTTTTTGTCTTAAAAATTTTTTCAAAGGGCTTGTCTAAAATCCTAAAAATTTTGAAACTATCTTGTTGTTGCAAAAGCATTTTTGTGAGAATGAAATAGCAAAAAAGACTGGGCAGAACTATTTTTGCCCAAACTGTCAATCCCTCAAAAGTGGAGGAAATGATGGGTTTTGGATTAATCGCAACCAATAAGATGACCAAAAAAAGAAAGTAACAAAAAAAGAGTTGATAGTTGTTTTTCACAAAATTTTTTATATATATTTTCATACATATTTTTATTATTAAAATTTAATTATTATGAAAATATTAAAATATATTGCAAATTGTTTTTGAAACTATGTATAATATAAATATAGGAGATAAAATGAAAAAAATTGGACTCGTTTTAAGTGGAGGCTCGGCATATGGTTTTGCACACATTGGGGTGCTGGAAGTGCTGGAAAAAAATAACATAAATTTTGACATCGTCACAGGCACATCTATGGGTGCAATTGTTGGAGGGCTCTATGCCTCAGGAATGAACGCAAAGCAAATGAAAGAAATCCTCACTTCGTTCACGAGAAACAAGGTGATGGACCTTGATATGTTTGGGCTTGTTAATGGTGGATTTGTGTCGGGGAATAAGATAATAAAATATTTTAAAAAACAAATTGGAGAAAAGAAGATTGAAGATTGCGAAAAGAAGTTTGCTTGCATCGCCACCGATCTTGTTTTGGGCAAAGAGGTCCTCATAAATAGCGGTTCTCTTGCAGAGGCAATGAGGGCGAGTATGTCTGTCCCCGGAGTTTTCAAGCCAGTTAAGAAAGATGATTGTGTTCTTGTTGACGGGGGACTTTGCAACAATTTGCCCGTGAAAGAAGCGAGGGAATTGGGTGCGGAAAAGGTTGTTTCTGTTGATGTCACAAGTTATTATAAAAAAGAAAACAACCTAAAATCTGCCATTGACATTTTGGTCAGTGGGATAAATCTCACAGTTTCAAGGTCGATGAAAAACATAAAAGATAAGGGCGATGTCCACATATACATTGAACAACCAAACACTGCATTCACCAAACTCACTCAAAGAAATGCTCTCACTTCCATAAAATATGGAAGAAAATGTGCAAAAATATTTCTCCCTGAAATCTTAAAAATGCTTAAAGAATAGATTCTTTTATTTTAAAAAGCGTTATTTTTGGCACAAAATTTGGCAAAATTCGACTTAAAAGTGCTTATTAAAGATTAAATATAAAATAAGAGTATTAAATCATACTCTTATTTTTTACAAAAAAATTTTTACATTTGCATACAGTCAATTTCTTCTTTAATGTTCTCTGGAACATTGTCTTTCACAAAGATTCCATTGATTTTTTTAAAACCGTAGTCCTTTTTTTCATTTTGAATTTCCTTCGCTACAAGTTTAAAAAGAAAATCACCATCTTCAAAGTCTTTTTTAGAAATAAAAGGATATTTTTCAGGATTTTCTAAATAATTGCACAGGCTAATTATCTCAAAACCATTTCTTGCATAAAATTTTCTTGCCTTAAAATCAAGTTTCGCAGGAGTAAGATTGCCAACACTTTCATTATCATATTTTCCAGGTGAAAAAATCCCATAAATAAATTTATAAGGCTCATTTTTCATAATAAATTCGGCAAAAGTGTTTGCGTTTGTGCTAAGATTTTTACCAAATTGACAATTTCTAGTTAAAATCAATTTCAAAAGAAGTCTTTTTTTATTATTATCATCAAGTGAAAAACTCAAACTATTTGTATTCTCCAAATTTTCATTATAACTTTCGAATTCAAAAGTATTCAATACGTTTTGAAAAATAGCATCAATAATTTGCAATTTGCCGTCTTTATCGACCATAACCGCAACTTTTTTGTCGCCCAAATCCATTATAGTTTTAATCGCATCAGTTGATTTCATTTTTTTTACCTCTTTATTGCTTAAAATATTATATCACACAAAAAGCCCACTTTCAATATACAAAATATAGCATAAAACACTTTTTTTGTAAGCAAAGATTATGCAAAACTCTAAAATTGCTGGACTTAAATTGAATATTATAATATTATATAAATTATTCAAAAAGGAAGATAAATGTTTAAAATAACAGAACTCATCAACTGTGCAAAAAAGTTGAACAAAACCATTGTTTTCCCCGAAGCAGAGATAAGCGAACGGGTGATTAAAGCGGTGGAAATTGTGCTTAAAAAGAAAATTGCTAATGTGATTTTACTTGGCGACGAAGAGGTTATATTATCAAAGTCAAAATGCCTTAAAGGTGCCATAATAATCAATCCAAAGACGAGCGAACTTATAAGCGAATTTATAGAAAAACTTGTTGAAATAAGGAGTAATAAAGGGCTGACAACCGAGCAAGCAAGGGAACTACTAAAAAACAATTTTTATTTTGCTTCAATGCTTGTTGAACTTGGTTATGCTGACGGCTATCTTGGCGGGAGTGAGACTTCCACTGCAAACACTCTCCGTCCTGCCTTGCAAATAATAAAAACAAAAAATGACATCAAACTTGTGTCATCTTGCTTGATTATGGTGGGAACAAAAAAGCATAATTTTGGCGAAAATAATGTTATTGTCACCTCCGATTGTGCTTTAAACATCAGCCCAAATGCAGACGAGTTAAAAGATATCGTGCTGTCCACAGTCCAGTCGGCAAAAACATTTTGCTCCATAACTCCACGCGTCGCAATGCTTTCTTTTTCAAGTTTTGGCAGTGGGGGAGATAATGACGAAAGTGTTTTAAAGGTTCGAAAAGCCATTGAACTTGTGAGAGCAAAAGATAAAACTCTCCTTATCGACGGAGAGATGCAACTTGATTGCGCGCTTGTGCCAGAAGTCGCTAAGATAAAATCAAAAAATTCAAATGTGGCGGGTCGTGCGAATATTCTTATTTTCCCAGATTTAAACTCTGGCAACATTGGCTACAAACTTATGGAACGGTTTGGTCATCTTCAAGCCGTTGGAGTCATAATGCAAGGGTTTAAAAAGCCAGTGAATGACTTGTCGCGTGGTTGCAAAGTTAGCGACATAGTTGTGATGACGGCAATCACTTGTCTGCAAGCACAATGAAATTCAACAACACATTTTTAAAAAATTTTGTTAAACATTATGCTTGAAAAATACAAAAAAAAAGTCTAAACTAAAAAAATATTTATAAAAAATTTAACAGGAGAAAAAAATATGAAAATTTTAGTCATCAATGCAGGGAGCAGTTCAATCAAATATCAACTTATAAATATGGCTGACGAGAGCGTCATAGCCAAAGGTTTGGTGGAAAGAATTGGGAGCGAGTCCGCAGTCCTCACACACAAAGCAAATGGGAAGGCAACCGAGATTAAAAAGCCACTGAAAGACCACGCCGAAGGACTTGAACTTATTTTAAAAGCACTTGTGGAAGGTGAGATTGGTGTCATAAAGTCATTAAAAGAGATTTCCGCCATAGGGCATAGGGTGCTTCATGGTGGGGGAAAATATAACAAGGCAACCCTTGTGAACGACAGCGTTTTAAGAGATTTAAAATCATACATTCCGCTCGGACCTCTTCATATGCCAGCAAACATTCAAGGTATTGAGGCTTGCAAAGAAGTTATGCCCGACAAGCACAATGTCGCAGTGTTCGACACCGCTTTTCACGCAACAATGCCAGACTATGCATATATGTATGCTGTTCCATATTCTTGGTGCAAAGACTATGGCATAAGAAAATATGGTTTTCATGGCACTAGCCACGAATTCATTGGCAAAGAAATTGCTCTTGCAATGGGTAAAAGTCCCGAAAAACTTCGCACAATTTCTTGTCATCTTGGCAACGGAGCAAGCATTTGTGCCATAAAATATGGCAAGTGTGTGGACACTTCGATGGGGTTCACTCCGCTTGAAGGGCTTGTGATGGGCACTCGCTGTGGCGACATAGACCCTGCAGTTGTCGAATATGCAATGGACAAAACAGGAATGAGTGTTAATGAAGTTATAAATGTTTTCAACAAAAAAAGCGGACTTTTGGGGTTAAGTGAAGTTAGCAACGATATGAGAGACGTTTTAAAATCAGCCAAAGAGGGAAACGAAAAATCTAAACTTGCGATTCAAAAGTTCGTCTATGCAGTCAAAAAATATATTGGAGCATATGCCGTCGCAATGGGTGGTGTGGACGCGATTGCTTTTTCCGCAGGCACAGGCGAAAACAGAGATGATATAAGAGAATTAGTTATGGAAGATTTGGAGTTTTTGGGCATAGAATTAGATAAAGAAGCAAACAGAAATTTCACCCGTGGAGTGAATTTTAAAATTTCAAAAGACACCTCCAAAGTTGCAGTCTATATCATTCCAACCGATGAAGAAATGAGCATTGCAAGACAAACAAAAGATATTTTATAAAATTTAGAATATATTTTCAAATCAATTTTTGAGATAAAAAGGGAATTAAAAATGGAAGAATTGACAATGCAACAACTTGTTGCCTACTGTAAAAACAGGGGATTTGTGTTCGCAGGAAGTGAGATTTATGGCGGACTTGCAAACACTTGGGACTATGGCCCTCTTGGAGTGGAACTCAAAAATAATATCAAACGCGCCTGGTGGGACTATTTTGTCACAAAAAATGACAATAGTTTTGGGCTTGATTGTGCCATTTTGATGAACCCACGAGTTTGGGAAGCAAGCGGACACGTCCAATCTTTTTCCGACCCAAAAATGGATTGCAAAAATTGCAAAACTCGCCACAGAGCCGATTCTCTCATTGAAGATTACAACAGAAAAAACAAAGTTGAAATGGCAGTCGATTTGATGAGCAAAGAAGAAATGACAAAATATATCGTCGACCACAAAATCAAATGCCCAAATTGCGGAATGTGTGACTTCACAGAAATCAAAAATTTCAACCTTATGTTCCAAACAAAACGAGGTGTCACGGAAGATAATAGTGATGTCATCTATCTTCGCCCAGAGACATGTCAGGGTGAATATGTCAATTTTTTGAATGTCCAACGCACAATGCGAGCGAAAGTCCCTTTTGGAATTGGACAGATTGGCAAGTCGTTTAGGAACGAAATTACCCCCGGGAACTTCATTTTTCGAACCATTGAGTTTGAACAAATGGAATATCAACTTTTTTGTAAACCGGGCGAGGACGAAAAACATTTTGAAGAATATAAACATAAAGTTATGGAATTTTATAAATCTCTCGGGCTTCCAGCCGAAAAGTTGAAGTTTAAAGACCACGACAAACTTGCTTTTTATGCAAAAGCCGCCACAGACATCGTCTTTCACTATCCTTTTGGGTGGGAGGAACTCAATGGTGTGCACAACAGAACAAACTATGACCTCAGTCGCCACCAAGAATTTTCGGGCAAAAATTTGAATTATGTCGACCCTGTCACAAACGAAAAATATATTCCATATATAATCGAATTTTCTGTCGGAGCCGATAGACTTTTCCTCACAGTCATCGCAAGTGCTCTCACCGAAGAAACTTTGAGCGACGGCGAAACGAGGATTGTCCTTAAAATTAAGCCATCGCTTGCCCCTGTGAAAGTTGCAGTCTTGCCTTTGCAGAAAAATCTTAGTGAAAAAGCAACAGAAGTTTTTAAAACTCTTCAAAAAGATTTTGTTTGCGACTATGACGAGTCGGGAAGCATTGGGAAAAGATATCGCCGTCACGACGAGATAGGCACGCCTTGTTGCGTCACTGTGGATTTTGACACACTGGAAGACAACTCTGTCACAGTGAGAGACAGGGACACAATGACACAAGACCGCATAAAAATTGCTGACTTAAAAGAATATCTAACAAAAAAAATATTTGACTAAAATAATTTTTATATATTTTTATAAAACATTTTTTAAATTAAAAAAATTTTAAATCAAACAAAAAACACCTTAAAATTAAGGTGCTTTTTTTATAAATAAATCATTATCTTTTTTATTTTAAAAAATTATAGTCCTTGTTCCATTCCACCAAGTCCGTCATCAAAAGGTGGATTAATTGTTGGAGAGTTTGGATTAGTTGGATTTTGAGTTTGACCACTAGAACCAGTATATGGTTTTTTATCTCTGTTTTTTATATCATAATCCAAAGCGCTTTTTTGAAAACTATCATTCAATTCTTTCGAAGAGGCATTCTTTTTTGATTTTCCACCAAAACTTATGTGAGCGCCTGCACTCAATGCAATAGAATTGTCGTGGCTGACAGTATTTCTCAAAGAATTAATTTCAGCATAGACCCCCACGAGATTATTGTTTTTTGTCATAGTGTCATAACTTACTCCCAAATTTCCAAAAAGAGTGCTGTTGCTCGTGTATCCAACACCACTATAAAGGCTAATAATTCCATTTTTAACATAAAAATCCATATCACCTTGAAGTTCACCGCCAAAGACAGAGAAATTGTTTGAAAAATCTTTTACTCCAAACAAATTGGAAGAAATCGAGCCTTTAATATCCCTAGACACAGGGAAGTAATATCCTGCATCAAAATTGTAATACAAACGCATATTTTGGCTGTTAAAATTGCTCAGTTCAGTTGCTTGCATTATGTTAGGATTGTTTGCAGAAGAAGTGAAAGGAGTTGGATTGTATCCGCTTAAATTCCCAGCAAGAACATTCACTCCTAACCTAAAATTAGTGTCGTCTAAATATCTTTCAAAAGGAATGTCAGAAACCAAATTTTCTTTTTTTGGAGTTAGAATTTTGCCATTATTATCAAAAGAGAATGACTTTTCGCCAAAATAGAAAACTGAATTTTGAGATTTTCTGCTGTAAGCATCATAAATTGTGCAAAGTTGAATTGAATTAATTTTTCCTGTTGTTTCATTGCCTTTTGAATCTATATATTTAAGAGTTATTTTTCCACCTGATTTTTTAATAAAATCTTCAAGAATTCTATTTCTAAAAAAGTCTGCACAAAAATTTTCTAATGAATAACTTTTTTCAAACATATTAAAAGAAAATTCTTTTTCAGCAGGTGTTTCAGTTTGTTCTGAAATTGTGAAAATGGCTGTTGATTCAACTCCGTTCATATTAACATCTGTTTTGACAGTTGTGACATTTTGAGTGACAACTTCGCCTTTTGAATATGTTGTTTCTTTGATTGAAATGTCCGTAACTTTTGTAACTTCGCTCTCAGTCGACACAACATATTTATTTTCAATCGTCACAACTGCTGAATTTTCTTCCAAATTTTTAGGCGCAATCTCAATTGCCACTTCAGGTGAAATTGATTTCATTTCAACAGCAGGTTGACTTTTTTCATTTGTATCATTCAAATCGTATGAAAAATTTGATTTTCTTTCTTGAGATTCTGTCCCGTCAGAATAAACATCTTTGACAATTGTGTCAACGTTTTTAGA